>NZ_ALKF01000147.1:0-36718 GCF_000283315.1 Paenibacillus sp. OSY-SE
AAATCGTACCGAGGGAGTTGAATAGGGCAGCATACATTCTCTCAAATCCTTTGATAGACCTCCGCATATGAAAACTTAAGTTGTTCTCGTAATTTTTTATTTTCATCTTCGAGCTTCTTCATCTTACGTTTAAGAGAAGCAACGATGGCGTCCTTATTGTTTTCATCCATCTCTCGCTTGATTTGTTTTGGTGTCGGCACTTGAGCTTGCTGCTGACGAAGCGATTCAATACGCACACGTATCTCAGGATTGTTATAGAGCGTTGCCTTACTTATGCCAGCATCAGTTGCCACACTATTAAAATTGATGCTCTCCTTAGCTTTTACAAGCCGTCTAATCGAATCATCCACTCTTTGTATGGTCTTTGCTTTACGAACCTCTTAGGTAAGTCCATGTCAGAGAGACCTACAGCTAAGTCTTTACATGGGCTTCCGCCGTTACAAGTTAAACAGGGAGGTTCTTCTGCGTATGGGCAATTACCATTTACACGTGCTCTACAGGAGCCATAGGGATTATCAATCGAATTTAGCTTTTGATCACGCCAGAGCGTTTCCAAGATATCGTATGGAATTTCTTCATCCTTATGAATCTCATGGATTTTCCCATTCATATCAAAGCTAAATACGCCTTGTTTGACAACCGTTTCAAATGCCTTGCGCTTAGTATTGTCGAGAAGTTTAGCATAGCGCATTGTCATCTCAGGAGATGCATGCGCCAATAGCTCTTGAACAATTAATATATCTGCTCCGCCGTTAAGCATCTTAATCGCATAAGTATGACGAAATTGATGAGTTTTAAAGTAGAATACTTTTCCGCATTCATCAGTGATGTTCATATTTCTTGCCAGGCAGTTCAATTTCTCTCCAACCCATAATTGAGAATACGGTCTGCCTTTTCTTGAACCACGAATTCGAATAAAGATGTACCTTTCTGGGTTGTTGTCCTCATTGCTGTTCTCAACTGATTTTTTTATTAAAGCCGCTAACATATTAGCTAATTCATCATCAATTGGAATTCGATGACCCTTCACAAATGTCTTTTCAATATCAGTTTCAATGTAGTATTTTCCGTTGATTCTTAACAAACAGTCTTGTGTTAAACCCAATACATCCGAGATACGCAAACCCGTCTTGAACGCTATCCATACCAAAGGTTGGACCTCTGGATGCAATAAGTTAGCAAAAAGTTGTTCTAATACATATTCCGGTATGTAATCAATTTGATCGTAAGGTTTCTTTTTACGTTTTGGTCTGTCTTCGGGAAAAAGCAGTTGCCTTGTATTGGTTTTAGGAGCAATGTCATATTCATAACGCTGAATGTCATCTAAAAACTTACTTACAGCAGATAGATTGTATTTAATGTAAGACTCAGGGTTTGAGTTGCGTTTTGCAAGCTTTTTTGCACTTTGGTGAAGCCATTCAATATATTTTAAAATATGGATTCTTTGTAGATCCTTCAGGTCAGTCCATAAAGGCTCCAAGTTGCAAATGAAGTTTAAGAACCCAGGAATAGCATTCATATAAACTACTGCAGTAGACCAAGCGAAATTGATTTTGCTTAAAAGACGTTGCTTTATATATCCTTTAACATTACTCCGTATTGAGGGGTTGCTTATTTTCGAGAAGTCCACAAAATATTGAGATCGGGATTTATTATAATTAACCCCATATTTAGCATGAAAAGTTCGAATATCCCATCGATCTTTATCCCATTCCTCACGAGTATCAATAAGTTGAGATATAGTAAAATGCATATGTCTTAAAAAGTGAGCAAGATCCTTAACTCCTACTTCTTTATAATCTATCTTCCGCTCTTCAAGATAAGTGAATACTGTTTTAATGCATAGCAATAAGTCTTCAGTGTATTGTTGCTTTTACCTGTCTGATCCAGGTGTTTTAAATACCTCATCACAGGAACAACTGGAACACCTACCTCATCTAACAGCAAATATCTCTTTTTATTATCATTAAGAATTACTTCTTGTACTCTCACAACAACCCCCTAACGAAAGCCTTTCTCCTCAATATATTAAATAATTTATACAAAGCTTTAAAGCTATAGTTAAGATTTCTATTGAACAAAAAATAGAGGAAAGTAGCTCATATAATGAACTAACTATCCTCTATATACAATACTATAATTAATACGGTCTAATACTTTATTTTCTCAAGACAGGAAGTCCGTCAATTAAGCATTGCATAATGGTAAAAAAATAACCCCGATACGTAAAAGTACCGGAGTTATTCGTTATGGTTCATGGAACGGTTCTGGCGGCAAAAGGAGTTTACTGGGCAGTTGCCCGATCCAGCATATGCTCCAGCCGTGAACATAGCTCGTCCTCTTCTTCCATATGAGACCAATACAGCTTCATTTCATTGCGCATCCGATCGATTTCATCAGATCGCAGCTGCAGCTCGCTAAAAAAGCGGAACGACGGAATGATTTCACGGTACATCGAAAACCGGCTCGGACGGATCAATATATCTGTGCCGCTCCATTCTGCCGCCTTCTTATGGGCGGGTATGCTGAACGTATTCTTTCGAATCGTTAATTGCGCTGAATAGGAGAGCAAATAGTCGACTAACGTCTTGGCCGCTTCCTTCGCTTTCGATTTCCGGCCAACCATAAGTCCAATCGCGAGCAGCAATGTTTTCGCTTCGTTCAAATAAGGCAGCGGCGCCACATCGAACGAGAACTGGACGTCTTTCAGATGGTTCAAGCTAAAATAGGTCGACATAATCATCGAGACCTTCCCTTGCCGGAAGAGCTCCTCCGCATCCGCGTCGCTCTCTGACATATAGTTGGGAAAAATATGCTGGTGACCCAATAAGTCACGTGACAATCGTATCCCTTCCATCAGCTTCGAATCACCCAGCTGCACTCGTCCTTGCTCGTCACGCTCCACCACCGAACCGCTCTGAAGCAAAAATACAGGCCAGCGATTATTAGACAGCAAATGAAAGTAAAATCCGTATCTGTCTTGCTCGTTGCCAAGCTGCGCGGCCGCCTCCATTAGATCGGACCAGCGCCAGCTGCTGTCCGGCTCGGCAATATCTTTTTCTGCGAAATGATCCCGGTTATAGCAGAGGATGACCGGAGAGAAGATAAGAGGCAGCGCCAATATATGATTTTGATAGCTAAAAGAATCAGATATAAAAGGATACTGTCCGGAAGGACTCATGATCGGTTCGAGCAAATGATGATGCCCCTCATGAACAAACATTTGAAAATCGCTATAATTTACGGTCGCGATATCAAGCATGTCCCGTTCAATATACTCCGACACGGTATCACTATAATTTTCATAAGGAAGGGGAATCATCTGCACTCGGATATGCGGATACTGTTGTTGGAAGTCGGACAACAATTGTTCCATCGCCGCCTCTTCGACTACCGATTTATAGTATCCGAACCGAAGCTCTACGGTTCCTTCTCGCCCCGGGTTCAATACCCGGTTGCCGATACGCGGCACTTTTTCGATCAATTGCTCGGATACGAGTATATCCAAGCCTTTGCGCACAGAATTTTTACTCAATTGAAACTGTTCGCCCAATGCTATCTCGGAGGGCAAGTATTCCCCAATGATACGCTTGCCGGTCACAATCTCTTCCCTTAATACGGAGACCATTTCGTCCAGACGCTTTCTGAATGTGGTGCGGCTCGGTTTGCTTGTCATTCTATAATCCCCTTCACCCATAACTACTCCGCTCTAATCTAGTATATATCTAGTTTACATAATAATGATATCGACATATATAGGAAAAGTCAACGCTGCCTCAACGAACGAGACGGCTCAGAAATGACATCCGGTAAATTTGCCGCGGGCGGCCTTTATACCTGCCTTTCGTATCACCGACGACGTCCACCAGCCCTGCATCAGACCAAGCCAACAAGAAGCGATGCGCGCTTCGCACCGTCACACTCAACGTGTCAGCAAGCTCCTGCGCATAGAAGTCGATCTGCCCGCTCCGAGTAATATGCGCCACGAGACGGCTCAAATACACTGTCGTGCAGCCCGCCGCCGTCGCTTCTGCGAGAATGTCCGTATCGATTAGCGATAAATCGACCTCATGGGGCTGCGTCATCTCCAACGGTCCGATGACACTTCGATCCTCACGAATGATGAACCCAATATTGCCGCCGGCGTCCTTCGCATGGCGAAGCGCCATACGAGCATGGATGCCTGCTTCATTCGCCGTCTTGCCGAACCCGATGCCGACACTCAACGTCAAGCCGAATTGCTGCTCCAATTCTTTTGCAAGCGGAAGCGTCTTGTACCCACCCGTCTGCTGTTCAAAAATCCCCCGTGTCGTCACGAACAAATACTCATCACCGCTAAACGGAGTTAAATACCCTTCCAATGATTCGACATAACCAAGCAGCGTGCGATGAATGTCCAGCTTCAAGCGCTGCACCTCATGATCCAGCATTTTGCTCTCCACAAGCCGCGCAAAACCGTCAAGATGAATCATGCCGACAACAATTTGCGCTTCTTTGCTTCGGCGCGTTTCGGTCGACAGCAGCGCGCGCTCCAATGCAACCACGACGTCTTGCTCGGTCGGTGCAATCAAGTGATTGGGGATGCCCGCCTCCGTAAGCGCTTCGGCAACCCCGTGAATCCCGGTCAAGGCCGCTGCAGCCAATCCCTGGTTGTAGTGGTAGCGATGAAATGCAATAACGCCCTCTAGCTCCGTTCCGATTGCTTCCTCGAAATACATCACCTCGACTGGCTGCTCGTTCAGCTCTACCTTGGTTTTCGCCATATCTTTCTCTGTGACAGAATCGACGGAAAGCGACGTCAAGCCGAATTGCTTATTAATATGATAAAAGGCCCGGTACAGCCCGCCTCTGGTAAGCGGGACGAAGTGCACCGGAATTGTAAAGCGCTGTTCCTCTGTCGCTATTTTAAAAGGGAGAGGACCGGAAAACAAAATCACTTCCACCCGGTTCAGACATTGTTCCACCAGCTTGGGCACTTCCGCCTCATTGCTGTACGTTGCGATTACCGGAACAAATGACGGAAAGCGCTTCACCGCTGTCTGCATAATTGGAATGACAGCTTCTGAACCGATTAAGCCAATCGGAATGCCTTTATCCAGTGTTCTCTGTGCCGTTTTCACCTCGAATGCCCCCTCCCGGAAATAAATCGTTCAAAACAGCAGCTATGGCTTATGGCTTCAGCCAAGTCGATACATGCCTGCTAACAAACTCGTCATCCGTCAAATGAGGATAGTCACGATAAATGCGGTCCAATTCTTCCGCCTGCCCCGGCGACAACCCTTCTTCCTCATTCAGACACCATATTCCGCCTAATAGGCCTTGTCTGTACAACACTTCATGGATACCAGCAATACAGCCTTTGAATCCATTCGCCGTGTCGAACAATGCTGCGTTAGAGTCGGTCACCTGCCCGTTCAGCGTAAGCCACTCGGCGGAAATCTGTTCGCTATCCCGCGCCTGCTTCACGCGCTCCAGCAATTCGACCGCCCGTTTCGTCCATACAGCCCAATGACCAAGCATCCCGCCGACGATCCGTTTCTCGACCGGCTTGCCGTCGACCGTAAACCGGTACACGGTCAGCAAGTCATTGACAATATTGTCGTCATTGCCGGTATATAGCGCAATCTCGTCCTTGCGCTGCGAATGACATACCGCGCGCACGACGTCGATTGTCTGATAACGGTTGAACGGCGCCATTTTAATAGCAACTACACCGGGGATATCTGCGAATTGCCGCCAGAAAGCATAACTGAACACCCGCCCGCCGACAGAAGGCTGCAAATAAAACCCGAATACAGGAATGATGTCCGCAATCGCCTTGATCCGTTCCAAATGCTCGGTTTCTGACCAACCCTTTAATCCGCCCATGCTCACTAAGCCGATATCATAGCCGAGGGATACAGCCACACGCGCTTCCGCGGTCGCTTGTTCCGTAGTTCCGCATATCCCCGCTATCTTAAGAAACGGATGTTCGAGAGTAGCCCGCTCCACTTCCTCCGCTGCCATCTGCAGCACCGGCTCATACAGACCGACATCGCGAATTTCGAATTGGGTCGAATGGACGCCGACCGCAATCCCTCCGGAGCCCGCCGCCATGTAATACCGGGTGAGCGCCCGCTGTCTCGTCTCATCAAGCTCGCGTTCCGCCGTGAGCGCCAGCGGATGAGCCGGAATGACGACGCCTTCATGCAGCGCCCGCCGTTTCGCGGCTGATAACGGTAGATAAGCAGTCATGCTAGTAATTCCCCTTTCTTTCTTGGAAGTGAGTCGGCTTATTCCATACTTCTCCGCCCTGCTGCAGCCACTCGGCAATCCAGTCGATCATTTGCATCAACGACACGCGCGGGTATCCGAACAGCTGGAACGACTTCGCCGCGTTGTTGAGCAGCGCCGTATCCGCTTCCTTGCCTTCGATGATCGGCGGCTGCCCGAACCGCATTCCGAATTGCTCTGCCACCCAGCGCAACGAAATCGTCTCCGGTCCGGTCACGTTAATAATGTTCGGGGGCGTGCTGCATGCCAGCAGCGAGCGAATGGCAATCTCATTGGCATCCCCCTGCCAAATGCAGTTCGCATGCCCCATGCTGATATCAATCGGACGGTGCTCCTGCACCGACTTCGCAATCTCAAGCAGAACGCCATAACGCATATCAATAGCATAGTTCAGACGATAAATACTCATTGGAATGGAATACTCCTTCGAGTAATACTCGAATACCCGCTCCCGACCCAAGCAGGATTGCGCGTACTCCCCGACGGGTCCCGTATCCGACAGCTCGCTGGCGCCGCCCTGGAGCACCGGAGTTAACGGATATACGTTCCCCGTCGAGAACACAACGATGCGGGAATTGCGGAACTTCTGCGCCACCTGTCCCGGCAAATAGGTGTTCATCGCCCACGTAAACCCTTCGTTGCCTTTCGTCCCGAACTTGTTGCCCGCCATGTAGATGACGTTCTTCACATCCGGCAGCTGCTCTAGATCATTCGGATTGAGCAGGTCGGCTGCAATCGTTTTCACGCCGTCGTGCTCCAATTCATCCTTCAGACTTGCAGAAGAGAATCTCGATGCGCCGTACACTTGCTTGTTGGCTCCGGCTTTCTGAATCGCATTCATCGCCAAGCGCGCCAGACTCGGCCCCATTTTGCCCCCGACGCCCAGCAGCATAATATCCCCTTCGATATTAGCCATATCCTGAACCAATGCATCTGACGGCTCCGCTAATTTCACTTCCAGCTCTTCAATTGTTCTCATCCCATTTCCCTTCCTTCTGCTTTAGTGGTGAGGCACCATTCCTAATTTCATGTTAGAAGAAGGGAAATGATTAAGACAAGGAGATTAAATTGTCTTTAAGTGCGGGTCCGTAAAATAATTCCGTTAGATATAAACAAGTTATATACCAGATATACAATAACTTCGGCAAGATATCAACTTTTGTCAATTAACAAAACAAAAAAGAAACTTATTTATAGTAAATATATAAGGTATTATTAGGTTTATTCGTATTTAGGGACTTTTACATTCTGGTTTAAACCTAGTTTTTTAGACTGACTCCCTCAGATGGATCCCCGAATATATAAAAGTGATTACTCGGCAACTAGCTAATTATAAACCATATATACATCAGAAAGAGTTTTGGTACTAGATTGGAGTTAACCCTTCCGATTTTTTGAACTCGCGTATACGTTAATCGTATCATTGTAGCCGACCACGCTCATGATGTCCTTCAATGGTACGTCCTTCCTTGTCAGCATCTCCTTCACTTTCTCCATCCGCTTCATGTCGACGTAACACATGAGTAATTGACCGGTTCACTCTTTGAATACGCGGGTGACATCGGATGGAGACAATAGCAAGTGGTTGGCAATGATCTCAAGCGAAATAGAGCTGTCCAGATAATGATCGGCGACATAGGCCATAATCTTGTCTGACAGTCCTTTGTTCTAATAACTAATATGCTCATCCACTTAGTTGCACATCTCTTGGCACAGTCCTACAATTCGAAGCTTCCAATTCTTCCATCGTTTCATATTCAGTCGTGGCGAGCGGGAGGAATGTGCAAAGCGTAGCGCTTTGATTATATGGATTACGTCGTCGTGCTGCTCTATATCGATGACTATGCCCGGTTCCAGCAGCTTCATTCTACCTCGAAGCATCACATTCTCAAGTGCAGTGTATCCAATATGTTGAAGTAGTTATCTCAGAAAAAAGTAGTAGTTAGATATAAAGTTGAGCTGCCGAATAACCGCACCATTGCCTTGCTGCTTAATCAGGGAGATGTTACCCTTCATGAGCTTCTCCTTCTGATTTTCCCCGAATACCCATTCGCGAACACGGAAGCTGTTCTGTACTTACCATGACGTGTTTGATGGCTGAGAGCAGGATATCATCGTGAGACTCGTAAAGCGACCACACGTCTCGTCACAGAGTTCCACTAGGTGCTCTCGATTGCGGCGATAGAAGTCGGGAACCATGGATAAAAATAAAAGAACTCGCGATTGGCGAGTTCTTTACGGGCGTAACGTTTTTGCATTATCCATTGTCTATCAGCTTCCTCAACTCATCCGTGCTAAACGTTGACGTCACCGCTGTGCTGCACCTTATCCGGGAACATATCAAATGCCGACCTATCTTCTCCAGTGTCGCTACTTTGTCGTTGAGTTTAAAGGCTTCACCTTCCCAATTACGCTTTCTCAGAAATCACGGCCCCATCGGGCTTTAGCTCTATCACGTTCTGGTAGCCAAATACGGGAACTGACTCACATCAACAAATTCCATAGCCAACTTCACCGTGCTCTGTCCGGAACGAAAGGTAGTGCTTGATATCCGCGAAGCCACTCTTTGCCAGCTACTGTGAACGGTTTGTAGTTTGAATTCTCTGTCGTACTTTTTCATCATGTTGGACACCTCGATTATTAATGCTTTTTATTGTTACACTGTCGGTTCTCCGTGTCCAAGGTAAAGTCTAGCATTGGTGTTAACCTCTTATATTTCGTTTACTAGGCAATTCTAATACAAGTCCTGAAATATTTAACTTATCGTAATTAATGGAGCTTATTTTCTTTTTTATTCTCAATTTTTCTATATATAGCCGCAATTACACCAATACATATCAATAAAGAACCACCTATAAATGTGTAATTAGTGATTGACCAAATATAGCCTGGAACAAGAATAAATAAAGTATCCATTTTGCTTCCAGCTTGATCAGCGAAGTTCAAATAGATGATAATTTTCTCTAAACCACTTAAAGCCATAAGTAAGATACCAAATATAATAAAAATCAATGGCAACTTAGATACCTCCTCATTGAAATAAATTAATATAGGATTGAGCAATTACTCAATCCTATATTATCAAATTAGTTTACATATGCTATTGCAAACTCTCCATCAGCATGATCGCCGGCCACTTTTGCAGGAGAAGCTCCCCATACATCTGTCTTAGTGCCCATAGTCTGACATCCAGTCACAGGGTAACACCCCATATAAGTAATATTTCCTTTAGTAAAATTGTACCTAGGAGCAAAAGTTAAATATCCTGTTCTTCCGATTTTTACATAAAGAGTATAAGTTAGATTAGAAGCCGAAGATGTTGACCATTGAAAACTAGCATTTGCCTTAATATAAGATTTATCTCCTGCTGTTAATCCCGCGCCCCAATTTTCAGTTGATGTGATAGTTTCCCCCTTAGAAATTGGACAAGGTAGTGCTGATCCAGTGCAGTTTAGATCCGCACTAGCTTTACGAGGAGTCATTAATTCAGACCATTTTTGTTTTTCAGAGTAATATGACATGTCAACAACATTTAGTGGATTGACAAGTTCTTCAGCGTCGGTGTTTTTGTAAAGATTACTTTTTGAGGAAATCTGAGCGGCTAAAATACGACCTTTTTTCAGACTTTCCATATATTTTTCCAAAGGAACGGGGGTGCCATCAGCCTTAAATGCTTCATAGTATTTTACATTATCTTTTTCATCAATCAGAACCTTTTCTCCGTTTTCATAAATAATCTTCAAACCATAATCATCGTTTGAGGCTTGAGCAAAAGGAGTAGACCCCGAAAACACCAAAACAATGCAACAAAGGCATGCGACTAGCAAAAAACTCGCTTTATTCTTCATCTTTCACCCTCCTAATTCTTCCTAGGAATAATATACCATATTTGATTTATTTTGTGTATATTTTCTCTTAAAATGAGAAATTAGTCCTACTCACAAGGTGAATATAAAAAAGTCGAATATTGTATGTATTATCAATTTTTTACCAGTTTGATGTCGTATATTTTTTATCTATTTTCATGAGAGTGTTTTCCCTTGCGTTATTACCTCCAATCAAAGAGTTCCAGACTTACTTGTATGGATATATACAATCCGAAACTACCGATTATCTCACCATTCTCTACAAAATAAAAAGCCACTGAATAAGCAGCGATTCAGTTATATTGATAAAGCGACACGCCTTTCACGTTCTGCCTTTTCTGAAAGTTGACAATGTAGTGCTTTAGGGATACGGACATTAAATTTACCACTGAATGCATCTGCTGCGGCCATCGCCAATGTCCCCCCGTATTTAAGCTTCACTTCAACATGCTCGGATACCCGACACCCGGCCACACCAAATATTGCGTTTCTGAGTGATCCTGCATCAATCCGTTGGATTATGTTTGATTTCCTACAAGCGCAATAAATCATTGACAGCGCCGGACTCCTCCCCTCGCAACCGCCCAAAATTGCATTTTTTTGTTGCGCTCCCGCCTAATGGTTACTATAATAGTAGTAACTCTTTAACTTAAAGGAAGGATTGTTCCCCTTGGATTTCCGTGTATATATTTTAGCGCTGGCGGCCTTTGTTGTTGGCACCGTGGAATTGATTATCGGCGGAATTCTTGATCAGATTGCTTCTGATCTGCACATTTCCGTCAGTGCGGCAGGACAGTTGATTACGATCTTCTCGATCGCCTTCGCCGTGTCTGCACCGATTCTGATGAACGCAACAGCGCGATTTGAACGCAAGAAGCTGTATCTGGTCTTTTTGTTCGTGTTTCTTATTTCCAATCTTATCGTCGCCTTCAGCTCGAACTATGTGACCTTGTTGGCGGCACGAGCATTGTCCGCATCAAGCGGCTCATTGCTTATCGTCTTGTCCATCACGATTGCATCGAAGCTCGTTCAACCTGAATACAAAGGGCGGGCCATCGGCGTCATCTATATGGGCATTAGCGGATCGCTCGTCTTGGGCGTGCCGATTGGCATGGTGCTTGGCAATGCGTTTGGATGGAGAGCGCCGTTTCTCTTCGTGGCGCTGCTTACGGTGATGGCCATGGGCGGAATTTATGCCTTCTTGTCGAATGTGCCGCCATCCGCGGTAACATCGCTTCGCAAGCAATTGTCCTCGTTGAAGAACGCTAAGCTCGTGAGCGGACATCTCATATCATACTTGATGCTAACGGGACATTTAACGCTGTATGCTTATTTCACCCCCTATTTGCAGACGACCTTTCAGCTGAGTCCGGGGGCAACAAGCCTCGTCTACTTTCTGTTCGGTCTAGCTGCCGTCTCTGGAGGAGGGCTTGGAGGATTGTTTGCGGACAAATGGGGCACGAGCCGATCGATGCTGCTGATCGTATCGTGCTTCGCCGTGGCGATGTTCATCCTGCCTTTGGCCGCGCAAGTATCGTTCTATGTCTTTATGGCGGCGGTCATGCTCTGGAGTGCGCTCAGTTGGGCACTGTCTCCGGCGCAGCAGAGCTACCTTATGCAGACTGCACCCGAGACGTCAGATATTCAGCTTAGCTTGAATACGTCGGTACTGCATTTGGGCATTGCCAGCGGCTCAATCGTCGGTGGCATCGTCATTGAACAGAGCTCTGTAGCGCATAATGCGTGGGTAGGCTGCATCTTTGTGCTATTGGCGCTTGGCAGTACGGTGTATTCCCTTACCCGCCCTGCTCTCGTCAAGTCTGCTGCTCCTGCCGCACACTCCGCAATGACAGAATAAATGAGGAAACCCGGGGCAGCTGCCTCGGGTTTTGTTATGTGACACATCTATTTTTGGGCTTTTTGCGCTTCAAGAGTATGTCTTCGTCCTGCTCTTTGCTCCACTATTCCCCTTCATCAGAAAAAAAATAATATAACTCCGCGATTCCCTGCAACGTACCGGATGATCGATATCCTCGCTTAATCTGTAGCATCGTACACGACTTGATTTTCAATGCGAAACTGTTCTTCATTTGCCACTTGATATCCATATCGAAACAAGTTGAACTCTTGAACCTCGTTGCACTTTGTTTAAGGCGTACTGATATATTTCATCTAATGTGACAAAGGAGGATACATCAAGGATAAAACGCGCTTCTACACTCTTGGCCTACATTTTCGCCCATGAAGAGCATCCATATTTGTCCTGCACTTTCTCTCATATAATGTTATCGATACCTTAACAAGCAGCACATCACATACAGTGCGTTCATGCTCAGATTAAGAATGCTCATGTCCAGATTTTCCACCGCTGCGCCGCTTCTGAGAGATTGGGAGAGTGGGCGAATAGGCCAATTTATAGAACATCGCAGCCCGAATGCCCCCATTTATCCCAATACCATCAACCAACTCACCACGCAAAAAAACTCTCGCACGGTTCGGTCTGTGCGAGAGTGTTCTGGATTCAATAGCGCAGCTGCATGAGCAATGATTTCATTTCCTCGTCCTGCATCAGCTCCGCATAATATTTTTGCGATATTTTTGCCAAGGCGACATCATGATAGAAAAATTCGATGAAAAACTTAACGAACGGTTGCGCTCCCGTCCGCATCGCCTGCCAGTACCCGTTCTCCATCCCCGCGAACATGAGCTGTTCCGAATCGGCCACGACGAGCGTGAATCGCTCCAGCGTCTGGTGTTCCTCCGTCGGGGAGAGTGTATGCAGCTTCGATACCTTTGCCTGCGGCACGTCCGTTCCCGTCACAAACGCCTCGACGCGGACGCCCTCCTGCTCCTTCCGTTCCAGCAGCGGAACGCATTCCTTGAACTCATCATTCCACATCGAGACGATAATGGAGTGCGCTGCCTCTTCGATCAAATGCTTGCAGTACGCCTCGATGGAGGTGTCCGACTTCAAGCTCCACACTTGGTTATCGGCATAAATTTTACGCTTGTTCAGCTGCTTCAATTGCTCGATGCTATTTTCGAATTCCTTGGACAGCTTATCGATGACGACCTGCAGCGGCAGTGCCAGGTACGTTTTTTTCTTGTCGGAAATGGAGTCTGATACCAGCCCTTTATCACTCAACCGTGACAAAACTTCATATATCTTTGCCTTCGGCACGCCCGAGTGCTTCACCACGGTCGAGGCATCCATCGGGTCTTCACTCACAACCAACGTCTCATATACTTTGCTCTCGTACTGTGAGAATCCGAATTTCTGAAGCATTGCTCCTCCTTCTGTTCCCTATCCATTCATCCGTATCGGAACGGTATTACGCGTTCGCGTTACGACTATCTTACTCCAGCCGTTGCAAAATGAAAAGCGCCTCCCTTAATCCTGTCCGCCTTCTTTCAAAATGAATTATAATGTACTAATGAAGGAGATGGTATGTGATGAATCGCCAACGGACAGTAGGAATCGTTCTGTTTGAAGATGTGGAAGTGCTTGATTTTGCAGGACCATTTGAAGTGTTTTCAGTAACATCCTATCCGGAGGAGCATGCGAATGCCGCAGAAGGAGATCCATTCAAGGTCATGACGATATCAGAAACGGGCGGCATGATCCATGCGCGGAATGGCTTAAAGGTCGTGCCGGATTATAGCTTTCAGAATGCTCCGCATTTCGATATTGTCGTAGTTCCAGGCGGACTTGGAGCGCGTGTGCGCGAGGTGCATAACGAGGCGATGATTCGCTGGATTAAGGACCGCATGGAATCGGTCGAGCTTATGACCTCGGTCTGCACAGGGGCTCTGCTGCTGGCGCAGGCCGGCCTGCTGGACGGGAAGCAAGCGACGACGCATTGGGCCAGCTATGGTCGGCTGCAGGATGAATATCCGGCCGTGAAGGTAGTGCGCGGCGGCAAATATGTCGACACGGGAAGCATCGTCACCTCGGGCGGCATCTCGGCAGGCATCCATATGGCCTTTCACGTCGTGCGGCGGCTGCTTGGGGCGGACATTGCCCGTGCGACCGCGAAGCAGATGGAATACGACATCGTGCTGGAAGATTGAATAGATAGGAGATAGATAACGTTGAATTCTCAACCTAGAGTCGGCGTGGGTGCCGTCATCATTAATGATTCGAACGAAATATTGCTCGTCCTGCGGGCCCGTCATCCAGAGAAGAATACATGGAGCATTCCCGGGGGCAAGGTCGACTTGTACGAGACACTGGAGGATACCGTCGTCCGTGAAGTCATGGAGGAAGTGGGGCTTCAAGTGCAGGTGCAGCGGCTGCTCTGTACAGCAGAAACGATAGACGAGGGGCGGGAAGATCATTGGATATCCGTCATCTACGCGACTAGAGTCGTCGCGGGCGAAGCCCGCAATATGGAGGAAGGCGGAGCGCTCCAGGAAGTAAAGTGGTTCCCGTTGGAGCAATTGCCGCCGAATCTGGCTTCCTTCACCCTACCGGCTATTGACACCCTGCGCTCTTAATCGGCTAAGCTTTAAAGGCCAGAAACAATCACCGTTTCTGGCCTGCTCCATTCAAGGAATCAGTCTCGTTATAACCATTGCGCTCTCCGCTGGATTTGGGTTTGGATTTGGTTCTTTAATCGTTATCCGATTTTGGGACTGGCTGATCATTTCAATCGCATCGCCAACGATGTCCCACTCATATGAAGCATCGCTAACGGGAATAAGATAACCGTTTTCGAAGTAACTTTTCAACGTTATCGTTTTTTCATTAGATGGTGCAGAGAAGAAATGATAACCACTGCGCCAAGAAAAAGTTTCGCCCTTCCTCAGTTCCGGCGCAGTATCCACAATCTGCAAAAAGTAAGTTTTTCCATAATCTTGAGTAAAGACAACCGGGCGCTCATCCGCAAGATACTGTAATTTACCCAGACCATAATCGCGATCAAGCCAGACGAGCAAATGATGCTGTCCCGCTTCCTGCTTGCTGGAGCGAAGCACATATTTATCAACTTCCGGATGCTCCGCTTTCGTTCCGGAATCACTATAGCCTGCGGCTGAACTGCGGGCTGCAAGCTTATCCCCGGCATAATAACATATCTCGTCATTCCAAGCGCCATTGACCGACTGCAGCCCGTAATATTTGTAAAAGGTGACGTCTTCCAAGGCTTCGATTTCGTTATTTACCCGAACTTGACCGCCTGCAATGTCGTAGGTGACCGTTTCTTTCAATATTTCACGACCGCCGCCGTCCTGTTGCTTCGTATTGTATCCTTGAATATAGTTAACGACTTGAATCGTCACCTTGCTGTTCGGAATCACTTGACCGTCTTTGACTTCCACTCCGTCGGCCCACACTTTATATTGAACCGTTCTCGCTGTCGGGTAACTATCCATGCCCCCGTCGTAGTTGTGATTTCCCCCTGTAAAATCTTGCCCGTTCGCGTTGCCGGACTCATTTGCTTTCACAATTTAGGGCCCAATCCAATCCGAGCCTTCCCCTTGCAGCACGCTCGACGCCCGCTTCAAATCCGGACTGACCTCCTTGCCCTCGTTCGGGCTTAACCGCCATTCATAAAAGCTGTGCAGCTTATTCGCCCCGAAATGGTCGAATACGAGCCACATATCATAGCGCTCGTTGTACTTATGAGCCACTTTGATGTTACTTCCATCCTTAACTACGTATTGCTTCCCTCCCTGTAAAGGATCGCGAATGACCGGATTCTTTAACCCCGGATCCATTTCGATGATGGAATCCGCTCCTTTCAGTTGGTTGAATCGCCAGGGCGACACTTCGACAACCTTGGATTCCGCTTCGATATTTCCAACTGCAGCCCGAATAACGGCTTTACCGGCCTGAAGCGCTTTCAATGTTCCCTCTGGCGTAATCTCGATGACGCTCGGCTCCGAACTCGAAAATACCGCTTCTACTGTGACCAGCTGGCCTTGAGCATCCTTTTCGCTTTTATTTTCGACGGCAGGAGTCCAGACCGCCCCCACATCCATCGCAGGAATGGCAGAAGTCAGCTTAATCGCATAATCCGGTGCCTGCTTCATCCCTTCGTACTTCACCAGCTTGAGATCGTCGATATAGAAAGTGGCGTTTTCCGTTTGCCGATCCCGCAAAGGAATCCACCCGAGCCGCATATTGTGCTGATGCAAACATTCCGCTGTATATTGCACGCTCTCCTTTTCACCCGGAACGCCAGTATCCAGATCCTCCTGCAGCCAATAGAAGCCGCTTAGCTTCAAGTGCTTATAGCTGCGCTGGTTGAATCTGTCTGTCATCGTATCGATATACCAGCGGTTAAGCTCTTTGCGGGTGTCCAAGCTTTCCAAGTTTTTCACTTGTCCATCGCCGTTGAAATCGCCGAAGTCCTTGCACTGCGGATCCGGAAAGGGCATCGTCAAGTAAACATTCACTTTTTTGCCGGGATCGTTCAGATCGGCGCCTACCTGTTCAACAGCCTCTTCCAAGCCGTCTAACTGCAGCCCTTTCTCGAACATCCGGTCCATAGCCCATTTCCAGTCTTGTAAAGTGCCTGGCTTGCTGCCGGCCACCCAATCGTAGTAGCGTGCCAGACTCCCCTTATAAGGCGACTGTGTCGTTAACATCAAGAAAGTATCGAAGAAATAATCTTCCGCCACGCCCTGTTCATTCAAGTAACCAACATAGGGCAGAAATTGATCCTTGTTATAGTCTCCGACCTTCACGCCATCATAATTGTCGGGGTTATAATATCCTGTGTAGATCAAGGCGATATTCGAAGCGTGATTTGATTTTTCATCATCTTTAGGGAAGTAATCGGCAGAAGCAGTTGGAGATAAGACCGATGTCATCAGAAATGCAGCTATCAGCAAGCTTAAACCTTGTTTCCACATCTTCATTCACGATTTCACTCCTTCATCTGATCAAAAAGCGTTTACATATATAGTGAAATAAAAAACCTTCCTTCTGCGCACAACTTTCTTGTGCCCTTAAAAAAGCGGCGGATTATGCCTCCTTTTAATTATATTTAAAAATATATTATTCAATAACATCTACATCATGTTTCGCAAATGAATCGAAAGAAGCATGCGCCTTCCTCCCCTATACCTATAAGCGTCGAAACCATCATAAATTATCGCACTTGATATGAAGAAAAATAAATTGGCCTCGCTCGTATCCTTTGGTATAACATAACTTAGTAAGAGGCGATACTCTCTCCGTTCGGCGTTTCCGCTCAATCTCCCCTTCGGTCAGCAACAACGATTCCCGCATGTCTCAGACGCTAGGCGGTGTGATCTACGGTGATGTTGCTGCATCGTCAGAGAAGCAATATTACTAGGGACATGTACACCAAAGTTAACTCACCCTGCGGAGGGAGGCCTCTTCTGAACGAGAGGGAGAATGGAGAGAAGTGCTTGCCAGCGTATCCTTATTGCTGGAAATGTGATCGTTTCTTATAGAATATTCCATTGCAAAAACTTCGTATGATAGCCTAAGTTAACATTCTGAGGGAAACCGGAGATGATAAGAAATGAAAATAGATCGCTTGTTGTCCATCGTCATTCTGCTCATTAACCGGAAAATGGTGCAGGCCAAGGAGCTCGCTGACATGTTCGAAGTGTCGGTGCGCACCATTTACCGCGATATCGAGGCCATCAATCAGGCTGGCATTCCGATTGTCACCTTTCAAGGGGCGAATGGCGGCATCAGGCTGGCGGAAGGCTACCGGCTCGATCGCAATCTGCTGACGAACGACGAGCTCGCCGCTATCGTCACAGCGCTGCATAGCATCTCCTCCTCCTACCGCAGTCAGGAGAACGACATGCTGCTGGAGAAGATAAGCAGCATTGTCCCGCCTGCCGATTCGGAGCAATTCAACATTAAGACGAAGCAGTTCATGGTTGATTTCTCGCCGTGGGGCAATCATAGCCGGATTGAGGAGAAGTTAGTGAAGCTAAAGCAAGCCATCGAGCAACAGCAACTGGTAACCTTCACCTATTGCAGCGCGGAAGGCAAAGTGACGACACGCTCTGTCGAACCGTACACACTGGTATTGAAGCGGCAGCGATGGTACTTGTACGGCTACTGTACGCTGCGCGAGCAGTTTCGATTTTTCAAGCTATTCCGTATCAAGGATATGGTGACGGAAGCGCGGCAATTCGAGCGGCAGGATATACCGATCAATCAGCTTCCATGGGAACGAGACTGGAATGCGCCGCATCAGACGGTCCGAATCGTGCTGCGCTTTGAACCGCACGTCAAGCATCTGGCCGAAGAATGGTTCGGCATCGAAGAACTGCAGGAAGACGAGGAAGGCAAATTTGTCGTATCCGTTCCCTTCCCAGAGGATAACTGGCTGTATGGCTTCATTCTCAGCTTCGGCGAAGGCGTGGAGGTTATCGAGCCGGAGCATATTCGCAGCAAGATTCGCAGCATCGCCTCCAATATCGCAACCAAATATTAAGAAGCTGTTCTGTTTATTTATTTTAAACCTGACAGAAGGTTGTCAAGTTCGCTCTTGTATACTGAAGACAAAACGAAACAGGAGTGATACCAATGACTCAACAACAACTGCAACGCGAATGCCAAAGCTGCGGAATGCCGCTGCAGACCGAGGAGCAGCTCGGAACGGACAAGGATAACAATAAAGTAAAAGATTATTGCATTCACTGCTACCAGAATGGCGCGTTTACGCAGCCGGACATGACACTGGATGAAATGATCGACCTCTGCGTGCCATTCGTCGTGGAGAACGGCATGGAAGAGCAAGCTGCCCGCACGATGCTGCAGGGATACTTGCCCAATCTGAAGCGCTGGGCCGCCCAACACGGCAATGACACGCCGTCCTTGCAGCCGGTCGCGATTGTGGAGCGGGAGGAACTGAAGCTTATCGGCGTTTCCGCGCGCACGACGAATGCGCGGGAATTCACGCCGGAAGGGGTTATACCGCAGCTGTGGGAGCAATTCTGGCAGGATCAGGTGCAAGCGAAGATTCCGAATCCGGCTGAACCGGGCGTCATCTATGGCTGCTATCACGATTATGAGAACGGCGCCGTGGGCGAATACTCGATACTCATCGGTTCTAGCGCAAGCTCGCTTGATTCCGTTCCAGAAGGCATGGCTGCCACAGTCGTACCCGTAGCTAAGTACGCCGTGTTCACCACCGAACGCGGCCCGTTCGTCAAGGTCGTCACCGAAGCGTGGCAGGCCATCTGGAAATGGTCCGCAACCTCCGGCATGGAGCGCACATTTACCGGCGACTTCGAGCGCTATGATGAGCGGAGCGTGAACCCTGAGGATGCGCAGATCGATATTTATATTGCGATTAAATAGAGAACGCATTCAAGGCACCGGGACGAATTCCGGTGCCTTGAATGCGTTCTCTCTGACGTACAAGTAAACAATACATTAACAATACATCCCCTGTTGCAAATACAGCATTTTTAATATGGTTGGAATATCGTCTAATGAGTTCTAACATATAACTACCGCCGCAATTGGGTGTTAAAGAAGAATCAGTTGGAATTAACATCCTTACGAAGTTACTTAAACTTTTTTCAAACTTATTCTTGAAGCTCTACCTACGTCACCTTTTATGCTGATAATTGAGAAATAAATAAAGAAAGGTGACTCAAATGATTAAACCAACAAAAAAAGAAATCTTTTTCGTACAATTAATGCTTGGAATTTCACTGTTGCTTGGTGTCTTACCACCACTTATTATGTTTTTAGTGTCAAGAAAAAAACACAGGTATTATCGTGAAGCAAGTCGCAAAGCACTTAACTTTCACTTAACGATCTTTCCGCTGTTTGTAACTAGTAGTTTTTTACCATCATGGTATAAGTATGCTTTTTTAGCTATAGAAACATTGATCATTTTGTATGCCATGATACGCATTGCTTTTCAAAAGTCATATCATTATCCAGCAATCCCCTACATTAAAAATAAGGAAACAAAATATATAGAAGAGGGGTACTCACATGTCCCATAACATGTTGACAATGTTGACAATCGGGCAACTGGCTAAACGAACGGGTGTAACGATCCGGACTCTTAGATATTACGATAAAGTTGGTTTGCTGACGCCTAGTGATTATAAAGAAGGAGGACACCGACTGTACAGTTCTGATGACCTCAATCGTTTACAACAAATCCAATCACTAAAGTTTATAGGGTTTTCACTCAAAGACATCGCAAGTTTATTTGAATTGCAACAAATTGAACAACAGCACATAAGCCGATCAATTGCATTTAAAAAAAGAGAGCTTATTGCAGAGCAAGAGAGAATTCAGCAGACAATCGCTCAGCTAGAACATATGGACACCATTATTGCCAACCAACAATTTGTGGATTTAAGAGTTTTTTGCTTTATTCTTCACTCCATCCTTTGGGAAGAAGAAAACCTTGATGAATATAATCAAATCGAAAATTCAATTTACAATTTTAGAAGTGCAGAACGAGTCATTCTCGACAGGGAATACTTTTCATTGTTTACGGATTTAAAACAACTAGCAACTAACAAGGTAAGTCCTGATTCCAATGAAGCACAAGCATTCATTAAGAAGTTTGTAGCTCTCTACAAACAAACGCTATCAAAGATAGAAAACATAAAAATAGAGTCAACAAATCAATCTGAGCAACCAAATATACTCGATCCTTTTACTGAAGAAGAAAGGATATTTCTTAAGAGCGCTTTCGATTTTGTGTCAAAGTTACAGGATTGATAAATTTTAAAAGAGGGTACAGAGGGACATTGAAAGAAACCTGATCTAGAGACTTTTAGCAAGTAAACTCCCATCCGTGATCGGTGTAATTTCCGTTTCGTTTGATTTAGCGGATTAAAGTGGTGTCGCTCTAATTATTCCTTTGTAATTGCTCGTGTAGACCAACCAAACCAGTTGAAAAGTTTACTAATTGTACGCGTTCTGCTGTGTAAAAATGGGTGTAGATCATATTGAGTTTCGTATAAAATGATTCGTTATGGTGACTACCATTTTATACGAAACTAACATGTTCGCAAATGTTCAAGTTAAATTTCATAATCTATTGGAAGGGAGCTATAATTCTAATGAAAAAAATTTATTTATTTTCCATCTTTATTTTAATGTTTTTACTGAGTTCTTGCGGAAATACTTTTGATGATGCGATTAAGACAGCAAGCGAATACAAAAAGATTCAATTTGAAGTTCATGACCATAACAATCTTCCAAGTATTGAAGAAATCAAGGAGAAATTAACACCATTTCTAAAGGAAAATTTTTTGGAAACGGAGATCGCTAATCGGACAATAGCCTTGTCAATAAATGTTGCAAAAACAAAACAGGTTAATATCAATCCAGAAAAAATTGAATTTAAAGTAAATGATAAAAGTAAAAATGATGTAGAAATTGAATTAACATATAGCATGAATCTGGTCCTTACTGACGTGAAAAATAGTAAGAGCAAAATCAAATTAGAAGGAACAATGGATCTGGAGAAAATAAATGATCAGTGGCGTATCAGATATGATAATTATAATAAAGAGGAACTTCTAAAACTCGTCGACCAGTAAACATGCATTGTTAACTACCCGCCACCTATACTTTGCGATCATACTATCAATCGTAGCCCTTCGTTTATTATAAATTTAGTACTTAAATTAACTCTTCACTCTCCATCGTTTTGTTTTCTTCGTTTGTGAAATTCCAAAAGATACACATCCAACTGCTGACTTAGCATGACAATCTCAACATCTGTGAAACTTTTCTTCTCAGCCACCGCTTGTATCAATTGCTGACGGACACTTTCTATTTTATCAAGCAAGTCATCACGTTTTTCGTAACAAAAGTAAAAAGGCTCAATTGCCGGGACACCCTTTCGTAATTAATGACAGTGTATGATGGGGTTCGCCTCATCCATAAACTGTATCTTTGACTTGATTATAGATGTCGTTGGGCAAAAATACCTTTTTTATGTTTTTTTATGCAACTATTCATGCTAAACGTGTATATAAAAAAGATGCCCTTGTTAGGCATCAGTGTTTGGATTTATTTATTCCCTCAGGTTTAGGCATCAAGCTATCCAAGGAACATCCACAAAAGCAGCAAAGTCATTTACATTCATTATTCCAACTGATAGTAGCGTGAGCATTATAAGAGTCGGCATTTTTGACAACAGTTTTTTCACGCCAATCAACCCTTCCCTTAATTTATTTTGCACTCAAAGATTGGAGTACAGAATCAATCTTTTGGACCTTCATTATGCTTAAGTATCTATTATCCAAGGGGCTCCACCGCCTAAGAGTACAACTACACCTATTGAGAAGAGTGTTGCGACAATATAAACCGGTGTCCCTGACAACCAATTCTTCATGTCAACCAGTCCTTTTCTTTGAATTATTGACTTAAAAAATTGAACGCAGTACTTAATTTACGAATCGCTTTTTGATTTAAATGAGGACTTCCATCCATTGCATTAGTCATCAAATATAACATCTCAAAAGCTTTGCCATGAAGGGAGATCTTCATATACTCCAACGCACTTTTCATGTAACAATCAAAAGCCTCTTCTATGTTGTCGTCCAACAACAAGTCTCCTTTTAACTTATAGAAAAGTGCTAGCTTTGAGCGTTTATCCGGAGTTGTACAATTATTTTGAAGGGATATCTCCATTTCAGCTTCATATTTCAGCAATAGTTTGGCCGAACAATAATTCCGCTTGATGAGATATAAGTCCATCAGCATAGTTACAGCATATATAAGATTGTATTCAGATGGATTATTTAAATACTCCTCTAATTGATCAATTCCTAATTCAACATCTCCAGTTTTTCCGCTTAGGCAACCATTCATTAATTTGACATTATCCTCGACGTACAAAAAGGGAAATTTACTGTATTCAGTAAGATAAGTCTTGCTGGTTGCGTATTCATCTAAATAGTAGTGGGAATTACAAGCGTTAAAGATCGCATTCGCTCGATACTCGCCTTCGGGAATGTCATTTTCGATAACATATTCGCTGAATCTTATTGATTCGTAATGTTTCAATAGACTGAATGCGTGAACGCCTAAAGAGTAATAAAGTGTAATCCGCTCTTTTTTGCTGAGAAAATTGGCGTAGTCCAAAATGTATTTACCGGATTGATACGTTTCACTTAATTTACTGAAATCATTTCGTTCGATCATGTATTTCCGATACAAACCTTTAGCAATATAGGGCATAATTCCATGGTTGCGTGAGTAGTCAATGATGAGGTTAAACAAAGATAATTGAATGGAGGTATCCTCTACGGAGTCTGTCGTTTGGTACAACTTCTCAACCAAGTCCAAGCTGTCTTCATTCGATGATTCGAGAAACTTGGCGGCTATCTTGGCTACTAAAGATGCGTTGCTTGGCGCTTCGAGCGCTTTTTGCAAAAATGAGAAAACCACATCTGATTTGTGCCCAATCTCGATGTACAGTTCTACGATGTCGTCACTGGGGATGTCTAATTCAGCAGCAATGGATTGAATGATGTTAAAATCGGGGCGTTTAACCTCCCCGTTTTCAATCCGCGACAAGCTGCTCTTATCGATGCCGATAAGCTCTTGGAGCTTAGACAAACTAATATCTTTTTTCTGGCGATAACACTGTATTAGTTCCCCGAGTGTTGCAGGCTTCGCAGCAACGGCACTCACAAACTCACCTTCCTTTGTCTTGCATGTAATTGACCACCTATATATTACCATCTTTATCATGATATGAAAACAATTCTTATGCATTAACCAATTTATATCATGGATTTCAGTAAAATAATACATTCATGAAAAGCGTTCAAGGCGCTAGTCATTCCGGCACATAATCCCCTTGCAATTCCTTTTCCATCCGAATATTCGTAAGTAGGACGCCCTTCCTTTCCACATTCTGGGTACGTATTACCGCATAACCTTGCTTCTCGAAGAACGGCCTCGCCGTCTTGCTTGCATCGGTTCGTATCGTGCGGATGCCTGCCCTTCCCGCATCCCGTTCAAGAGCGGCAACGAGAGCCGAAGCAACGCCCTGCCCTTGATAATCTTTGTGCACATACAAACGATCCAAATAACCTTCCGTTGTCATGTCCGCGAACCCGACGATGTCACCCCCGCATTCGGCAACGTATGCGAATCGATCGCGGAACGAGCTTAGCCACTGCCCCGCTCGCGCCTCTTTCTCAGCCCGCGGCGCCCAAGCCTCAAGCTGGGCCTTGGAATAATCGCGCGCATTTACCGTATGAACGGTGTCATAGAACAGCTCCACCATCTGCTGGACATCCGGCGGGCGGAATTCACGGATCGTTATCATTGCAATCCTCCTTACGTGAACGACGATGGGCCGCAGGTTGCTGCACCCCCGGCCCGTCTCATTCATTGTTTTGTGATGCGTCTAATTCATGCGCCGCCCCGATTTGTTTTGTAAAAAGCTGAGCTTCGTTTCTGCCGTCACGATCGCTATAAGTATCAAGATGCTGCCGGCGATCATGCGAGGCGTCATCATCTCATGCAGGATGAGCACGGAGAAAAGAGTGCCGAACAGCGCTTCCGTCGATAAAATAATGGCTGCTTTCGTCTCGGTCGTATATTTCTGCGCTATCGTCTGCAGGAGGAAAGCAATCGTCGTGCTGAAAATGCCCAAATACGATGCTGCTAGCAGCCCCTTCGTATTCATATTGATATCAAGCGTCTCCCCCCGGAACACGATGACGAGGAAAGACAGCAGGAACGCCACAATCATTTGGATAATAGTAAGTTCTATCGGATGATGCTTCTTAACGAATTCGCATGTAAAAAAAATATGAAGCGCAAAGAAAACGGCGCAAAGCAGCGTCAACCCATCCCCAATATTCAAGCTGAAGTTGAATTCCAAGGATAGGACACCGACACCAATCGCGGCCAGAACCGCACCCATTAATCCGTACTTGTCCAGCTTTCTCCGATATAAGAAATAACCGATAAACGGTACGATCACGACGTTGATGGCCGTCAAGAAGGCGTTCTTTGACGGAGTCGTATATTGCAAGCCGACCGTCTGCAGCGTAAAGGCAAGATACAGAAACACGCCCAACACGATACCTGCGCCGATCGTTGATTTGGTCAAAGTTCGGAAATACTTGCTGAAACAAACGGAAATCAGCACTGCGGCAATGAAAAAGCGGATGGCCATCACTTGATAAGGAGTTAACGATTCCAATGAGACCGCTCCGGCAACAAATCCGGTTCCCCAGATGATGGCAACTAGCAGCAGGCCAATTTCACCTGAATATTTTCTCATGATGTTCCTCCGGCGGTTGGATGGACTCTCTGGCCAGCATAAGGAATACACTTGATGTCCATGTAAAGGCCGGATCGACCAAGCCTTGCCCGCTGAACGGATCGAAGTTCTCCGCCATGTCGCCGACCAGCGTCAAATCCATAAATTTGTCAGCTAATCGAGATGCAAATTCATTATACCCATTGTGCCGCAAGGCATCAATGAATAAGTAGGTGACAGGCGCCCAGATCGGCCCCAGCCAGTAGCCATTGTCCCGGTACAAGGGGCTGTGATAGCTTTCCGTACATAAGCCATATCGCGCTTCGAATCTCTCGGCCAAGCCGTTCACGAGCGTTGCGGTCACTTCACTAGGCAGCCGGTAGCCGATTATGAGCGGCATATATAGAATCAAGCTGTCTTGATGCGCAATAATCCGGTCCTCTGGCGCATATCTCGCCACGAAGCGGCCATCCCGATACAGTCGCTCCATCAGCAGTCCGTATAGCTCATCCGCCTTGTCCGTCCATGCCTTTGCTTCATCCTCCCGCTCCAATTCGGCAGCCATGCCGCTCAAAATATCCAACTGGCGAATCAAATGCGCCGCCAGATCGGGCGCTTCCACCGGGATGCCGTCATGGAAGATGGAGGCGTTATCCCAGCCCGAATCGTTCCCATGGTTGTAGACCGGCAGCCGGGAAGCCACGGAGCGACGATGGTCGAGCCAATAGTTCGTCGCCCTCGCCAAGCTGTCATACATGCGGGCCACGATCTCCCGCTCATTGAACCATGCATTCCGCTCTCTCATGCGCGCGAAGGCCCATGCATGAATAGGCGGCTTGCAGCAATTGAAGGACAGGAACTTGTCGTTGATGAAATCGGCATATATGCCGCTCTCATCCTGATGCGCCATGAAGATGTCGAGTTGAGCCAAGGCAAGCTGCGGGTCGTGATCGCTCAGCATCATCGCATTGAAGCAGTTGTCCCAGCTCCAAATGTTGAACATCCAGTTTTTCGACATGTACATCGCGTAGTCCTTAAGCTGTCCCTCAGGGTGAACGACACACGACCAGGTGATATAGGCCGCCAGCCTGCGGGAAGGCTCATATCGCTCTGGAACCGCCGGCATCTGCCGCAGCCACTGCTCATAATGGCGCTCCACCCGTTCGCGCGCCTGTTCGTAATCTTCATACTCCTTCTTCCGCCATACCGTTTTATAGCTTTCAATGACGAAGACGCACCCTTCATCCTGATCGCCGTCTGGATTCATGATAAGCTCGATGCTGTCATTGCCGACCATCTTCCATGGAGCTTGGATGCAGGCATTCCCCTGGAGCAAGGTGAACATCAGCTTGATTTCCTTCGAATACAGATGATATTCCCATTGCTTCGGCCCGTAGGGCATGAGACTATCATAGCGCGTTTTCACGGCCGTCAGCTTCAGAGACACCCCAACAAGTCGGCAATGAATGATGTCTTCATCGCTGATGCACAGCTCGGCATACTCCGCTTGATTGTGCCGATGGATGATGCGCAGCCTCGTCTCCGTCACGTCGAGATCATAGGCGGCGGCCTGGCCGTCCTTCATAAGCTCCAGCACAAAGATGCTGCTCGGCGCTTCGTCTCCTCCATGCAAGTCCCTGACAACCAATCGATTCGTGTCCCTCTCTATGGACACTGCGAAATAGGAACCAAATCGGCTAAAGGGAATTCTGGAAATATCCAATTGCACAACCCCACCCCTTTTCTGCTATTTAATGGCGCCGCTAATTCCTTCCACGATATACTTCTGCGCATACAGGAAGGCAATGACAGGCGGGATAATCATCAAGATCGTAATCGACATGATCGGCAGAATCTGCAGTTCATGCACGCCCTTGAACGAGGCGAGGCCGAGCGCCAACGTATACTTGGTCCGATCCTGCAAGAAGATAAGAGGGCCCAAATAATCATTCCAGACGGACAGCATGTTCAATACGGCAATGAGCGTCAGCGGAGCCTGCATAATCGGCACGAATATTTTCCAATACGTCTGAAAGTCGTTCGCGCCGTCGATCTTGGCCGCATGCTCCAATTCCTTCGGAACGTTCATGAGGAACTGCCGCAGCAAAAACACATAGTAGGCCGAGCCAAAAAAAGCAGGCACGATAAGCGGCTTCAACGTGTTGATCCAGCCGAACAGATTGAACTGCATATATAACGGAATCATCGTGACGTCCCATGGAATCATCATCGTAGCCAGCAGCAGGATGAACAGGCCATTTTTGAATTTAAAATGGTATCTGGCAAAGCCGTAAGCGATTAACGAACAGGAAATCAATTGTCCGAGCGTCGTCAACACAGTGATCGTGACGGAATTCATGAGATACAGACCGAACGGTTGGGCTTTCCAAGCGTTCACGAAGTTAACGAATTGCGGCATGCCTGGAAAAATAGCCGGCGGATATTGATGGACTTCAGCTTCCGTCTTCAGGGCGGTCAGTACGATCCAGACAAAAGGAAGCAAGAAGTAAATCGCAAATCCGATTAAAAAAAGATAGACGATTGCTTTATGCCATTTGGACACTTTCATTTCTTCTTGCCCCCTCGTTTCCGTTCATGCTTGACTTCATTCTCATAGAACACCCATGCGGAAGAAGACTTGAAGATAAGCGCCGTCAACAGCAGGATGATGACGAACATGAACCAGGCGTTCGCACTGGCATATCCAAGCTTGTGATGCTTGAACGCATTATTGTACACGAACAATCCGTAGAAGTACGTCGATTTCAACGGGCCGCCGTTCGTCAGCAGCAAAACGAGCGTTAATTGCTGCAACGCGGATATCGTTGACGTTATCAAGTTAAAGAAAAGGGTCGGCGTAATGAGCGGAAGCGTAATGCTCGTAAATTGGCGGATGGAGCCCGCTCCGTCTATCGCTGCCGATTCATACAAATCCGGCGAGATGCCTTTAATATTTGTGTAGAAGATGAGCATCATCGTACCGACGCCCCATGCGCTGGCAATGACGATCGTGACGATGGCGCTGGCGGGATCGATCAGCCACTTTGGCCCTTCAATGCCGAGCAGCGACAAGGCATAGTTCAAAATGCCGTACTTGCTGTTGAAAATCCAGCCCCAAATAATCGATACGGCCACACCGGACACGACAGCGGGCAAATAAAAGATCGTCCGGAAAATTTTGACCCCTTTGACAGGCTGCGATATGAGCATCGCGAGAATCAACGAAGTGATTAAGCTCAGCGGCACATACAGGACCGCGAACTTCAGCGTGATAGCCAGCGACTTATAGAATTGGGGGTCATTCGTGAACATCTTCGTATAGTTTTCGAGTCCGACAAACTTGGGAGCAGACGTTACCGGCCAATCAAAAAAACTCATGACGAGCGAAAAAACTAACGGTCCGATCGTAAATAACAATAAACCGACGATCCAAGGTGAAATAAACAAATACGGAGTCAATTTTCCTATTATGCGGACTCTTTTATGTCGAGCAACTGCCTGTTCCATAGTGAACCTCCCGATAAGGATGGTATATTGAAGGAAAAAGGGGTGCGCACACCCCTTTTACCGCAACAACTTATTGTGCCGCCTCATCTAGAGCAGCCTTCGGATCCGTCATCGTGCTCGGATTAAAGATTTGCTCGAACACGAGTCCCAGCCGATCTGAGATTTCACTCCAGTTCTCTACTTTATACGAGGCTGGCGTATAATCCTGGCTTTGCTCCAGCATGTTGTAGAACACTTGCTTCCGTTCATCCTGCTGCAGCTTCTCGCTCTCGACCACGCTCTTTAATACAGGCAGCTCGTAATCGATGCGCGCCTTGTTCGCTTCTTCGCTCGTCCAAAATTTGATGAACTCCCAAGCGGCTTCTTTCTTCTTTGAATCCTTCGACATCGAAATACCGGAGGAAGATACGATGCTGACAGCGCTTCCATCGCGGAAAGCAGGCAGTTCGACAACGCCGAAGTTAATCCCGGCCTCTTTCAAGCTTCCGATTGACCAAGCTCCGTTACTGAACATGGCGACTTTACCGGATTTCATTTCGGTCGAGCCTGAACCTTCGGTCGTAATCGCATAGCCTTCTTTCAGCATGTTTTGGAACATCGTCAATACTTCAATCGATTTCTCGCTGTTGACGTTGCCTTGCAGATTGCCTTCCTTATCGACGTAAGCGGTTCCATTTCCCCATAAAAACATTTCAAAATCGTACGGATCCGGCTTACCCGAGAAGGCGAAGCCACTGATGCTCTCCTCTGGATTGTTCAGCTTCTTGGCCGCTGCCTGAAGATCATCCCATGTCCAGCCGCCCTTCGGGTAAGGCACCCCAGCCTTGTCGAACAAGTCCTTGTTGTAGTAAATAACATGTGTCGTGTAGCCTACAGGCAAGCCTAAAATCTTCCCGCCCGCAGAGTTGTAATTCCACAGCGTTTCATAGTAATTGTTTTTGAACTCGGCGCCCTCTTTCCCGATATATTCATCAAGCGGCTCCAGCGCGTCCTTGTAGGTCGGGTAATTCCACATGTACATCACGTCAGGAGCGTCTTTGGCGCCCATTCCCGCCGCAATCTTCGTATCGTATTCGCTGCCGTATGCCTCCAGGCTGACGTTAATGTCAGGATGGGCTTCATTGAACTTGTCGATCAATTGCTGCTGAAGCGACAGATTTTCTTCCGAATCCCAAGTGGCGAAGCGAACGGTCACTTTCCCGGCCGACTTGCCGTCTTGCGCTGGTTCAGCCGTCCCTCCTCCCCCACATGCCGACAGAAATAAAGAAGCAAGAATGACAACAATGAACCATGACTTGCCTTTCGCCTTTTGCATGAAAAGCACCCCTTACTTGTATTTGATTGCCTAACTACATTCATGCCATATCAGGATGTTGAACAAGCTGCGGATTCTAGAGAAACATGCACTGTACAATAAAAAATCCAATTACTACGTGAGTTGATCTAGGAGGTTGTATGCAAGATGCTAGATAAGACCACACCATCTGATGTACAGGGCCAGTCGGAATGGAGAAGATGTTGTTTCTCATTATATTTTTTACCATAGTAAAAAGTCAATATGTTTTACTTAAATAAATCGATTGAAAACACAATACCAGCTCTATTTTGCCCTTTATTTGCTAAAATCAGTTTATTTACCATCTTTATCATGGTTTTGTCTCTTTTTTTACTACAATAATTCTAGTTAAAACAAAATTTTTACTAAAGTATTTCAGTCCTCACATTCCCTTTTCACAAGTAAAAAGTAAAACAAAACGAAAAACATTTCAAAGCATGTCTGTCTGCCTTCAACCATGGAAAAATCTATGATAGGATATTTCTAGTTTGCGAAAAAAAGTGAGAGGAGCAGATAGAATGAAAATCAATGTGCTTGATCGCGGCTACGTCCGGCTCGTGGATCATATGGGCAGCGACTTGTCGGTCGTGAACAGCGCCCGAGTGTCCTATGCGAAGCAATCCAAGGAGCTGTCCCCCAATGACACGAAGCTCATCCAATTTCTCGCTAGGGAGGGGCATACGTCCCCATTCCGCCACGCAACTGTGCAATTGGAATTCTACGCGCCGCTCATGGTTGCCAGACAGCATTGGAAATATGTCGTCGGCAGTGATCATACGATGGACGCTTGGAATGAAGCATCGCGCAGATACATAACGATCGACGTCGAGAACTATGTGCCGCAGCCGCTGCAATGGCGCAGCAAACCGGAGCATTCCAAGCAGGGCAGCGGTGAACCTATGCGGGAAGACATCGGACGCGAAGCGACAGAACGGCTCATGCGCCAAATCGAGCAAGGAATGAAAGACTATGAGTGGGCACTGGATCAGGGCATCGCGCCGGAGCAAGCGCGGCTGCTCATTCCATCGGCATACGGTATGTACACCGCCTACTATTGGACCGCTTCCTTGCAATCGGTGAGCCACTTCTTGAATCAGCGGCTCGCGCACGATTCCCAGTACGAAATTCAGCAGTACGCTCAGGCTGTCTATGATCTCGTGCAGCCCCTGTTCCCTGTCTCGCTTGAACAGCTTCTTCATACGCCCTAAAAACGGGAATAACATGAATACCTTTATGAAAAAAATCGGTGCATCCGTTGCAAGCTCAAACGGGGTGTGCCGATTTTTTCGTTCATGCACACCAATCGCTTTTGCGCAGCACGTGAATTTTCCCCAACCATTTCTGACCCTAACCGTAATATCTTATAACTACCGCCAAATAACGGCGCTTTAGTAAAGGAGCTTGGACATGAGCACGAAAAATCTGTTTCAGGAATTCCCCTTGCTGCAGACTGAACGCTTGCGCCTCAGGCAAGTGACGGAACGGGATGCGCCGTCCATTCTTGAACTGTTCTCTGACCAAGAGGTCATCCGGTATGTTCCGCTGTCCCGCTTTACGACGACGGAACACGCGCTGCAGGAAATCGCATGGTATACGACCATTTTCCAAGAGCACACAGGACTTAGATGGGGCATCGAAATAAAGGATACGGGAAAGCTTATCGGAACGTGCGGCTTCCTAGACTACAAGCCGGATCATCGCCGGGCGGAGCTTGGCTACGACTTATCCCGCTCCTATTGGGGACACGGGATTATGCCAGAGGCCGCGCAAGCGGTCATCAACTTCGGCTTCGGCGTCATGGAGTTGAACAAAATTGCGGCCAGCATCGTTCCCGAAAATACCGCCTCAGGCAAGGTGCTGTCCAAGCTCGGATTCCGGCAAGAAGGACTATTGAGACAGCATGAGTTCGAGCATGGCAACTTCGTCGACCTTGCCGTCTACGCCATACTGCGCAAAGAGTACGAGGTTCATGAACGAGAACGGAGTTCTCGTCATGCATGACCGCATCCCACCATCCATCCACCCGCTGCTGCTGCAATATGCCGAACTGCTGCAGACCGAGCTGCCCGATGCATTCCATGGCGTGCACCTGTATGGTTCGATTGCGCTCGGGGCCTATGACGATCAGAAAAGCGATATCGACTTCGTCACAACCATCAATCGAAGCTTGACCGCTGACGAGCTGTCGCGCCTGAAGAATGTTCACCGACGTCTTCTGCGCTCGTCCCCGTCAGCCAAACGAATGGACGGCATGTACATTCGTCTGGAGGATGTGGGCAAAGTCAATGGCGAATTGCAGCCATACCCTTGCTGCGCCAGTGGAACGTTCAAGCCATCCGCTTATTGGGATGTGAACCATATTACGTGGTGGACATTGAAGCATCACGCCATTCCCGTAGCCGGCCGGGAACTGCAGCCTTTGATACGGACGGACTGGCGCGACGTGTCGGATACGCTGAAATATAACATCGAGGACTACTGGGCACAGAAGGCGGAGAAGCGGCTCTGCTTTTTGCTCGACGAATGGGTGGAAAGCGCGGTGCTCACCCTGTGCCGGATCGAATATACGCTGCAGGAACAACATATCATCTCGAAAGCAGGCGCCGGAGAGTATGCCCTTGCCGCGCTCCCTGCACAGTGGCACCCTCTGGTGAATGAGGCGCTGCGCATCCGCACCGGCAGCGGCACTGCGGCTTTCTCCTCCCGGTGGGGGAGGGCCACAACGACACAGCAGTTCCTTATGGAACGAATTCGTTTCTGCAAGGAGCATTACTTTTCATAATGAGAAGTGAGTCTGTCCGCTCACAATGTAAAGATTTCCATGAAATATGTAAGCCAGATAAAGGTGTATAATTAAATTTGAATAGATGTACATATAGAGAGGGGTTAACTAGATGAAGAAAAAAGTCATATCCGCGGCGCTCGCCGCTGTGCTCGTCGCATCCGTTCCGATGTCCGTGATGGCGCAGGAGCAGACCGCTGCCACGCCATGGTACAAGACTGGAGTCAACGCGCTTGTGTCGAAAGGGATTATCGGTGAAAATGCCGATCTCACCGCGACCGTGACAGTCAGCGACTTCGTACGCTATACCGTAACGGCACTCACTTACCAGCATGGTGTCGATCCGATGAAGGCAGCCGCTGCAGAGGGATGGATTGCCGATGGGGAATTTGCATCGGTTAACGCACCGGTTAAGCGCGGCGAAGTCGCTCGCATCTTGGTGCGTGCTTTCGATCAGGAGCAAGGTGAGACGAGCTTGGCTGAATATGCAGAGCGCGCGAAAGCACTCGGCCTGATGAAGGGCTACCCGGATGGAAAGCTGCATGAGCAAGAAACAGCAACGATTCGTGAAATCGCCTCGGCTCTGGATAACTACAAGAAGCTCGGCCTGTCCAAGATCGACAATAAAGGAGTGCCGCAGATTTCCGTAGAGGATTTCATGCGCAACCCGGGCAGCTTCGCCTACCAGCTTTCGACGGACGGCAACTATATTTCCTATGCCGCTCCATGGGAGAACCGCGCGAATATCTTCGTACAGAAGATGGACGGCTCCAGCGAGCCTGTCCGCGTCACTAGCTCGAAGGATCGCGACATTGCCGGATTCCTCTGGAAAGGCGATCATGTATTGTATTTGAAGGATAAGGGCGGAGATGAGAACTACCACCTGTATTCCGCAGCCTTCAACGACAACGAAGAGAAGGACTTGACGCCGTTTGATAAGGTCCGCGTCGGTCTCGTCAGCATGCTGTCCGGGGTGAAGGACGAAATCCTCATCACGATGAACAAAGACGATGCGAAAGTGTTCGACGTATACAAGCTGAACGTGAAAACGGGCGCAACCAAGCTCGTGGCCAAAAACCCGGGCAACATCCAAGCCTGGATTCCCGATCATGAAGGCAAAATCCGGCTCGCCGTAGCGTCAGACGGCATCGAAGGCGCCGTGCTGTACCGGAATACGGAAGCGGAGGAATTCAAACCGTTCATCACGATGGGAGCCGGAGATACCGTGAATCCGCTCGCGTTCTCCAAAGACAACAAGACCATCTATGCGGTATCCAACAAGGGCCGTGACAAAGCGGCGCTAGTTACGTACGATTTGCAGGGCAAGGAGAACGTGCTGTATTCACATCCAGATGTGGATCTAGCAGGCGCAATGTACGACGCGAAGCAAGACAAATTGCTAATGACTGCTTATATGACGGATAAAGTTCATGTGAAATTTTTCGATGATAAATTTGAAGCCTTGTACAAGAAGCTGCAGGACAAATTGAACGTATCGGAAAGCGAAATCGGCCTCAATGATTACAATCAAGATATGACCAAATTCATCGTCAGCATGTCCAACGATAAAACATATGGCATGTACTATTACTATGATTCCACAACCGATCAGTTGACGCCGCTTGCCAATTTGAGCGAATGGCTCAAATCCGACAATATGGCCGATATGCAACCGATCTCGTATAAGAGCAGAGATGGATTGACGATTCATGGATACTTGACGCTGCCGAAGAACAAGACGCCGGAACAGCTGCCGCTCATCGTCAACCCGCACGGCGGTCCTTGGGCGCGCGACATGTGGGGCTTCAATCCGGAAGTGCAGCTGCTTGCGAACCGCGGTTATGCCGTGCTGCAAGTCAATTTCCGCTCTTCGACTGGTTATGGCAAAGCGTTCCTGGATGCCGGAAACAAGCAATGGGGACGGAAAATTCAAAATGACATCACCGACGGCGTACAGTGGGCCATCAAGCAAGGTATTGCTGATCCCGATCGCGTCGGCATCTATGGAGCATCGTTCGGCGGATATGCGACTCTCGCAGGCATCACCTTCACGCCTGACATGTACGCGGCCGCTGTGGACTACGTAGGCGTGTCCAACATCTTCACGCTGCTTGATACGCTGCCTCCATATTGGGAGACGAACCGCAACATGTTCTATGAGCGTGTCGGCCATCCAGAGAAGGACAAGGAACTGCTCAAAGAGGTGTCGCCGGTATTCCATGCGGACAAAATCGTAACGCCGCTCTTCGTGGCTCAGGGCGCCAACGATCCGCGGGTGAACAAGGCGGAATCCGATCAAATCGTCGAGGCGCTGAAAAAGAGAGGCATCGATGTGGAGTACATGGTCAAAGACAATGAAGGCCACGGCTTCAACAACGAAGAGAACCGCATCGAGTTCTACAATGCCATGCTCAAGTTTCTGGATACGCATCTGAAAAAATAAGAAAATAAGACCAAAGAAGACACCGGGAATCATGTGCCCGGTGTCTTTTTTGCCTATCTTTGCGTTCGCTCTGCCAGCTCGGTAATCCAATACGCCAAGAATTCCTTCACCCGTTCATCTTCCTCAATGTGCAGCACACGTTGAAAAAGCCATCTCACACGCTCCTTCAGCGTCCGATCGCGCTGGCTGCATAATCCGAGCAGATCGACGCAATGCAGCCGTTCGGTCCCGGTTCCATATTCGAGCCAATCCACGTAAACCGCCGTACCACGGGCAATCTCACGCATACATTGCTCGTTCAGCCGCGAATGGCCGCTCTCCATGCTGACTTCCGCCGGTTCCCCGGACGCAATTTGAACAAGCAGTTCCAACATGAATGGCCGTGCCGCGTCCGTCGCGCGCTGCATGATGCCTAGCAAGCAGATGACGGTTGGAATAGCGGCTTCATATAACGCCCCTTGCACGACGACCGTATTCTCAATCTGACGGCAGGCTTGTTCCGCTTGTTGCACAGTGGCGGCTTGTTGCAGTTGAAGCAGGACGTTCGGCAGATGCTCCGTCGTGCCCGCCGCCCGGTACTCCGACCACGGGATGCGAGTGATGTCCCAAGCCATAGCATTTGGCACCTCTTTTGCAGAAGATTTCTTATTGCATAATCTACCTAACCATCTATAATAATCCGATCCGAAGAAGACATTAGCCTAGGGACAGCATATGCCTTTTGGCCGCAAGAAGTTCCTCGCAACGATGTCGCTGCCAAACGGTTGTGTCCGTGTTCAGTCGTATGATAGAATAATCAGAACATGCGTTCTTTAATCTGTATGCCCGTTTATGAATGTGAATAGAGGACAATCTATATTAATATTGCACGAAAAGGGGTGATGATGAATGATTAAGCAAATTTCTACGGTAGCCGTATATGTGGAAGATCAGCAAAGAGCGAAGCAATTCTGGACGGAGCAGGTCGGCTTTACCGTTACGGCCGAATTCCCGATGGGACCGAACACTTTCTGGCTGGAAGTCGGGCCTGAAGGCGCGCAATCTCGCCTCGTCCTTTACCCGAAATCGATGATGAGCAACTGGGAGGAGCAGAAGGCGTCCATCGTCTTCGAATCCGATGACGTGCTTGGCGCGTACGAGACGATGAAGGCTAAGGGCGTCGAATTTGCCGGTGAACCGCAGCAGATGCAGTGGGGCAACTACGTAAGCTTTAGAGACCTGGACGGCAATGAATTTCTGCTGAAGGGATAATAATCAAGACACGAAGAGCCGCTCCCATGTGATATGCTCCCATCATAGTAG
>NZ_ALKF01000148.1:0-36902 GCF_000283315.1 Paenibacillus sp. OSY-SE
CCTGCCATTACCGAAGACAGAAGTTTCTATCATGATGGATGCGCGCGCATCCCTTGTTCATCTAAACTGATAATGGTCTGACATCGCAAAGGAAAGCGTCAGCACGCCGCCATTTTCCTCCAAATCCGCTCCCTGCTCTCTGGCATTGCAAATAACACTGTATATTGAACTGACACCGATGTATTGCTTATACACCTCATCATCAAATTGATCCGTACGAAAGCCCTCAAACAAAGCATCATAAATTAGATAATAGCTGGCAAGCTGAGTCCGATAAATACTAAAGGACTCCTCGCCCTTAAGCATCGACATTTCCTCGGTATATGTAAGCTTCTCGAAGGCATGCTCTGCACAAATTTCAGGTAAAAAAGAATACAGCTCCTCCGCTAAGTTAGTATCCTGCAAGCGCTCAGCTAATCTCTCCGGAAATTCATCATACCGCTCCTGCGTGTCACACTCCATGAACATGTGAACAGCTGTCCGAGTAGCAGCAGCAATGTGCCCGGCTTCATACGGTATGTACGTTTCCTCAGACTGCTGCAAGAAAATAAATTGCTTTTGTGAGGCAAATTCTTCTACCTGCCACTTGCTTACCATTTCTGCTACAATATTGCCCAGTTCAGGGCTTGGAATATCATTAATGCGGCATTCACCGGTAATATCGTCACCATTTTTCGCGCCATAGATTTTAATATAACAAAGCTTCTGATTGCCAACCCGTTTCGCAATCTCATCCTTGAGCGCTTCCCAATATGGGGTTTCACGCATCTCGTCTGATGACTCGCCCAGACCAACGATATTACTTTTATAAACCTTCCAATTATGTACAGTGTTCCCGTATGTCGTGTGGAGCTGGTCAGGTTCCCTATCTTGCTCCATTGATGCGATACCCTCCATTAACGAAAATGCAAAACCGCCGATTGCCATGCCAAGAGCATTTTTTAAGCTGCTGCCAATGCCTGCCGAGGTTTCGAATATATCGCGATCCCATTTCGGAGAACTCAATTGAAACTGAAGCATAACGGATTGATCTGACCATCTTGCCACATGAGGACGAATCGTGAGCTCCCATTCCGGAATAACAATCCGATCTCCCTCTACGATCTCCTCCGCCTCAAAAATCCCTCTCATCCCGCGGTGCAGCAGGAAATGTGCAGGATCCTCAATTTTCTCATCATCCAAGTCTAACCATTCTTCTCTCTCTTCGCTCATCGCTTGCAGCTCCTCTCTCGATACATGCTGACTTACTACAAAGAATACCACATCTTTAAGCCAATAATCACCCAATGCAGGACAACCCTTTTCCAAGCAACTCACAATTTGGTGTCTTTTACCGATAAATAATAAGGGAACACCATGCTTCTATTAATTCATCATTATGGAGTGGGAAAATGACAAACCATACGACGGAATACTGTGCCGAATGCGGGCACCGAATGGAAGTCGTGCCGGGGTACGTAACCTGGTGCGAGGAATGCAATTGGAACATCGATCCGAATTGGAGGCATATATCTTCGCTCGCCCTCTTTGATCGGATTAACTTCCGCATGGGTATCAAAAAGTCACATCAATTGCTTGAGGAAAATTTGCAAGCCGATCGCATCACGTACCCCTTTACCTGGAGCAAAGCATTCGCCTATCTGTTAGCCGGACTGATCCATGCGGCTACCTTCAGCATACCGATTGTTGCGGTTACTTGGTTTTTTTATAGCAACTCGTTAATGCTGACCCAGCTTGCCTTCGTCCTGTTTCTCCTTTTCATCGTACTCATGCTGCCCTACAGGCGGAAGCTTTCGGGCCAGCCTTTGCGACGGGATGAATATCCTGGACTGTACCGCCTGCTGGATGACATTGCTGCAGCCGTTCAAGCGCCGCCCATCGATGTGATTCGAATGGATAATACATTCAATGCGTATTTTACAATGATCGCCCGACGCAAAACCAAGGTAATCGGGATTGGGGTGCCTTTGTTTTCCGCGTTGAATCTGCCTGAGAAAATCGCTATACTCGCCCACGAAACCGCTCATCATGCACATAAGGATGTTACCCGCACATGGTTTATCGGGTCTGCGATGTATATTATGGCTTCCTGGTACGAGTTTGTGCTTCCATACTGCGAAGAGGACGAAAAGCTCGGACCGCTCTCCACTCCGATTCGTTATGCCCAACTGCAGCTGGCTAATCTCATTTTCATCCTGTATTACTTTCTAGGTGTAGCGGTCTGGGATGAGAGCCAACGAGCCGAGTATTTGGCTGACAGAGTTGCTGGTCAGGTCGCGGGAACAGATGCCATTTGCTCCGCCTTGAGCAAGCTACACTTCGCTCCTGTGTTCTGGTTGACGGCAGAGCGAGTGGCTCGATATCGCTATGCTTCGGATTTGTTCGGGGAATTCCGGCAAAAGATGGAGCACGTACCTGCAAGCGAGCAGAAGCGAATACAACGAATTCGCGATTCCATCGCTGTTCAACTGGACTCCACTCACCCTCCGACCCAGTACAGAATACTCAGTCTGCAGCATCATCAGGTACTGACGCCCCAATATGTGCCTGACAGTCAACTGAAAAGTCAACTGGAGGAAGAGTTCGCGCGATTAGAGAAATTGAGCCAGCGCTATCTGTTGGATGATATTCGGGCGACATTTTGATGAAGCCCCCAAGCTCTTTAAGTCGACATAGACAGAAACGGAAATTCACTCAACAAGCTTACACCGGCTAATGCCGGTGTTTTTGTGTTTAATAGAATGGCTCTGTTAAACTTTAATGTTGATTTACACCGAAATAAAAAATAGGCTTGGTTCTTTTTCAGTAGAACCAAGTCTATTATATTTTAACTACTTCGACTTTCGAATATTTAAGTAAAGCTACCCGTTTGCTTAAGATAAAATTACGTTTCAAAAGAGTAAGCTCTCTCTACTTTAGCAATCCTCACTGAGTAGTTCGTATACCACTCTGCTTTACCTTTTTCTTGTGCAACTTTATGGGCTGAATTTTCTTTCCAATTCTTTATTGCCTCTAAAGAATCCCAATATGAAACTGTAATTCCCAATTCATTGTCACGAGCACTTTCTACACCTAGAAAACCTTTCTGTTGAGAAGCTAATTCTTCCATTTTTTCTGCCATTTTTCCATAACCTTCGTCACCATCAGTTCGCTGTGAAGTAAATATCACGGCATAATAGGGTGGTTGAGGAGTTTTTACAATACCACTCATTTTTAATTCCTCCAATCCGTTTAATTTAAAAAATATATTATAGTTTTTTTAGATACTCTTTTCAATTAAACTGCAGTACAAACAGTAACCTCTTTTGCGTATAATAATTCAGGCTATTATTTGCTCGGTATGATCATTGAGAATATTACCGGCGTGACTTTTGAAAGCTTTGTAAACGACAATATATTAAGACCTCTCGGGATGGAGAACACCGGAATCGACAACAACAAAAAGGTAATCAACAAAATGAGTTCGCCGTATCATTCCAATTGGGAAGATTTCATCCAGTGCGAGTACATGGATATGAGTTCCAGCTTCTCTGCAGGGGCCATGTATTCAAGAGTCGACGTTTTGTACAAATGGGATCAAGCTTTGTACTCTGAAAAATTAGTATCGAAAACGACGATGGATCTTGCCCTTCAATCCAATGTTTTTAATTACGGCTTCCCAGATGACCACACTACCGTAATTATGTTGACGAATTATGATTTTGTTCCCGTGTTCAAACTTACTGAGTCATTAACAGGGATACGGTTTGGGGAGCAAATATCTGTTCCACCTCGTCCGCAATTCTATACTCTCGATGAGAGAATTTATTCTAATTATATGGGGACGTGACGTACGAAGGATACGGCAGTAAAGCCACCGTAGATCGAAATGAGGATCAATTATTTTTTGTCTGGAACGATGAAGCAGTCATCCCCTTCTATCCGATTTCGGAGACTACATTACATCATACTTGGCACGATGTATGAATAGGATAATCAGAACACTGTGCGAAGGGTGTTAGCCACGCTCCATCGTCAATGAATGCGATAAGTTACGCCCTCCGATCCAAGCCGCCGCCCTTCGCGTGTTCCGACTATTCAGATACCATGACTCATAATGACTTTCCCAACGTTCACCTGACTGAAAAAACGGGCTTGTCGGGCACCCCCGACTGTAAGCGGGAAAACTGCCGTTTTCAGGTTCGAGAGAATTCATCGTGCACATCAGCCACAACAACGGCATTCAGTCGCCCGATCAATTGTTGCGCTGCTGATGCTGTAAACCTCAGTATGCCGTCGCTGTCCGCAAGCTGGCCTTGCTGCAATCGAGCATCCAGCCAATCGGTAATAAAAGCTGGCGCATAGCCTCCCGTTCCAAATGCTCCGCCAAAAGCAATCATCTTCTCATATATGGCCAAGTATTGCTCCCGGGTAGTCTTCGGATAGGACTTCGTATACAGCCAAAATTGCAGATCGTACATCAACATCGACCGTTCATCTGCATGAAATGAAAAATGCCCCTTCTCTTCTACGATTTCTGCGCATATCGTCCGGATGACACCTTCTATATGCTCCACTTCAACAACATTGGCGCATAATTCCGACAGCAACGGTGAAAATTGACCGTGAGCTGCTCTCCGCAAGTCCTCCTGCTTGTCCTCCTCGGAAGTATCGAACTCCTCCTCATTCACCAGCCCTTGAATAAAAGCGGCGAAGCTGGGAGCTAGAAACGTAATGGCATAATCTTGTTCCTGATCGACATGCACTACCGCAGGCTCCCCGTCCCTGCCACATGCCCGATAATCGAGCATTACCACATCATGGCCGGCGGAAGGACAGTCGCAAATAACAACGCCGATGTCGGGATAACCCCACTCTTCAATCATGAAGAGGCTGCCGAACTCCCCGCTTAAGGAATACGGCTTCTCGCGTCCAATTCCCATAATCCCTGTAATGGAAATATAATCCTCCGCCCAAGAGGTTGCTTCGTCTGTCGGGAAGCAGGTATTCACCGGAATCCCGCCATTATGTATCTTCATCATCGCAACATAAGACGCCGGCAGCTTGTAGCCGAGTTCCTCCTCGATAGAAGCAATGAGCTCATCTGTCGGCGGTTCGTCAACATATTCCTCTAGTGCGTAGTCAGAATCGTCCCAGAAATGGGTAAAATCGATATTTTCGAGCTGATTCAAGAGCTCTTGGTCCATTATGCCACCTCTATTCATGGGTTCCATCCTCGTCTTCTCTCGAAGATGTCGGAAATTTTCCTTCTATATAATGATTCATCAACCCTCTAACCCAAGGACGGAAGGCATTTCTTTGCACAGCCTCTCCAATCAAACCGAAATCATCTGAAACGTAGCCCGCCAGCTCGGAGTTCTGCGTGATAGCGAAGACTTTCTTAAATACGAATTCCCGCAGACGGTCAATTTCAGAGTCAGGAAACATTTTGACGTCGACTGTTTTTAATAATTCATTGTTCACGGTCCAGTTCTCATCGAATTCACCTGCGTCGCGTCTATCTAACAGATCGTCCCAATCTAAGTTCGATGAAAACACTCTTTCAAAGAAAAGGTCTCCGTGTATTGTGTCTAGTAAATAATCTAGCGACTCCACTTTCATCATAACTCCCTCACTTCGGATCTCAGCATACCTTGTGTTTTTCCGCGATCACAATGGACGGTTCAATTCCAACTGATTCCGTCTGCCAGCCTTGTGCCACTCCTCGTAAATACCGCCAATGTCATGAAATGCCTGTTTGACCATGGTTGTCAGCTCATTAACAATATCCTTGGTGTATGTTAAGCGGGTATTCACATTGTCCACCTTAGATTTGCGCAGCAGCTTCACATGGGCGATTGCGTTCAGAGTCTCTTCCAAAATCCAATAGATCACGTCATCCACATTTTTCGTGGTTTTGCTTATCATCTGCGCGCCTCTTTCATACATAACAAGCTCATAGGCGTGTTCTCCGATCCGCACGCAAGGGCTAAGATCGCCATAATAGTCACGCTGAAAAGGCTGAGTTACCATTTTCTCATAGGAGTCATCGTAAATGGACGTTTGCCGGAGCGTGCGGAAGATCATATTCGTGATTTCCAGTTCAGTATGCATCATAGATAAGCGCTTCCCCCCTTGAGGCCTCGTAAGCTCACCATTGAGCGGTGCGGCAATGATTTTGCAGCAGAAAATGAGCGATCTCCCGGAACCGCTCGGCCGCTTCCTCTTCATAGAAGACCGCAACTTCCCGGCCGTAGGCATAATTCAATCGAATGTAGCCACCCAGTTCCCGTATGAAGACCTTACCTATGTTTTCATTTTCGATCAGCAGATCCGGTTTGAAAAAGTCCCGGCAGCGTTTGCCCAGTTCACGCAAGGTCAGGCTGCTGTCGTTCTCGAGAGTGAACAGAAAAAAGGCATGTTTTTTCGTATCATTCCATGGTTCAAAATAAGCCGGCACAGACTCGTCATCGTCGAACGTCTCTTGATAGATTCGGTCCAACGTGTCCGTATAGGAAGCAGCCCTGGACGGTATGACCCCAATTGTCTCGGAATGTCTCGGCAGCCACACCATCCCCTCTACCTGCGGATGCACAGCAAGAAAATCGCCGTCAATCGTTGTCCCGATGACCACGCATTGGCGAATCTGTTCCTGTGTTATCGGGCTTGTCTCATCATGCTCCCACAGACCATATTCGGCAAACGGCCGCAATACTTCAGGGTCGGGCGCTTGTATATTGAACCAGCCTCTGTACGTGCCTTCGCCGTATTCTTGGAGAAAGCAGCTATAGCCATCGGGAAAAGCAACCCGCATGTCTTGTTCGACTTGACGGATCAAACCGGACGGAACGGGAGTCAACTGTTGAGATATAATATACATGTTCGAACCGCCTTTCTTAGGGAAGTCTCTTGGTCAGAGCAGAGCTTCAACTGGTGATGCCGATATGTATTTTATAATACCAATTCTAGCGTTGTTTTCGAGAGTCCTGCGAACGAAGCTGCTAAAACATTTTGCGAACATTAGTTCCCTACATGCATTTCCATTATACAACAATCATCAAACTATGAAAACAACCAAAGCCATATGAGCCGATTGATGATTATTTGTTGCCATCATTAATGATGAAGGCGTCCCTGTCGAGCTGATTCAAACTACCCTTTCGGATGAAGAACTATGGGGAAGGACAAAAACAGGGCAAGGTTCCCTTTACAGAAAATATTGAAGTTTCGGCACAAAAAAGCTGGTGACTGTTCGTTTACAGCACCAGCTTTCTATGTCGGCAGCAACCCTATCAACATTCAGTTCACGCATCAACCCACTTTCCAATAATAGATTGCGATAATGAGTTGTTAATTGGATTAATTCATCCTTTGTTATCGTTTTTCCATATTCGATTGCCTCTTTATTAAATGCATCAAAATCAAGATGACTAACCGTCATTTGTTTATCATTTGCGATTGGATAGATGGCTTCTTCATAAAAGTATTTATCCCACAGCATAATGTGGCTGACGATGTCATGAATCGTCCATTTTCCTCCATCAATTGGTGTTTGCCATTCCATATTTATAATTTGGAGAACAAAACGGTTCCATTCGTTGAATTTATCAAGTAACTAAGACTTTTCATTCATGATATCTGCCCCCTTAAGACTGAGTTGTGCACTCGCTCTTTCATCTCGTCCAGAAATGACTGTATAAGCTTCGCATGATAAGTGCGAGGCATGGTCCAACACTTTAAAAAATATGGCTTGACACAAAGATAACTTTAAAATATAGTAATCCCATCGGAATTATCATTAACTGACTCGTCAGTTAAGTGAGAGGGGCGATGGAAGCTGGCTGCCGCACCAAAGCAAGATCAGGATCGCCGTCATCAACTGATGAGCGCCGCTCTGAAGTTATTTGCCTGCAAGGGATATCACAGCACTAAAATATCCGATGTGGTCAAAGCCGCAGGAGTGTCGCAAGGAACGTTCTACTGGTATTTTCAAAGCAAAGAACAGCTCGTGCTGGAATTAATCGAAGACGGAAAAGAGAAACTGATTAAGGTGATTGAGCAAGGCTACCGCAAGCACGCAGGCACGGTAGACGATATGGTCAGTTCGTCCGCACGGCTGCTCACGGATTTGTTCACATTCGCCGACCGGGACCGGGATCTGATGGCTTTGCTGCTCATGAAAGGCCAGGGTGCCGACCCTCCAGTGCGGGAAGCTGTCTCGCAAACGTGGATTGCGTTCGAAGGAGCGTTCAAGAACAACATTCAGCGGGCTATGGAGCTAGGGATGCTTCCCCGTACGAATGATCTGTCGCTTCGGGCCAACATTCTTGTCTGTTTAATTACGGGCGTGCTATCCAAATGGTTGTTCGGACCGATGCACGAGGTTGATTTCAAGTCCGTCTATTCCCCATCGGAAATAGCCGAAGAAACCGCTAAGTTCGAATTCCGAGGGTTGCTCGGATAACCCATTTTACTTATATGAAGACCCCATAAGAGGTCGTACAATAATGGAGGCTATCATCATGTCTGTCAAACTGCAAAAATTCGTCAAAGCCGCTTTGCTGCTCACTGTTCTATCTATCGCACTCGCTGCATGCGGAAGCAAGGCGGCCCAAGATGCGAACGCCGCAAACGCGCTCGAGCAAATCAAGAAGGCCGGAAAAATCAGAGTTGGGCTCATGGGCACCTATGCCCCGTACAACTTCCTAAACGACAAGCACGAGGTCGACGGCTTCGATGCGGATGTCGCTAAAGCAGTGGCGAAACGCCTCGGCGTGGAAGTGGAGTTCATCACCGGCGAATTCTCCGGGCTGATCGAAGGACTACAGAAGGATAAATACGATGCGCTTGTAAGCCAAGTAACGATTACGGAGGATCGCAAGCAAAAGATGGATTTCTCGACGCCTTACGTGAAAAACGCCGTGAATGTCCTCGTCAAAAGCGATAATACGACGATCGAGAAACTTGAAGATTTCAAAGACAAAAAGATTGGCGTCGGGCTCGGCACGAACGATGAGAAATATTTGCGTGACGTCGCGATGCCGAAAGTCGGTACGTTCGAAATCGCCACGTATAACGATGTCATCACGTCCCTGCAAGATTTGAACGTCGGCCGCATCGACGCGACCATTAATAACGTATTCGCCATCAAGCCGCTGATCGAGAAAAATCACTTCGACGTCAAGGCGGTCGGAGAGCCGATCAAAGAGGATTTCGCCGGAATCGCGATCCGCAAAAACAATCCGGAGCTGCTCGATGCAATCAATAAAGCGCTCGCCGAGATGAAATCCGACGGAACATTTAAAGAGATTTTCCAAAAATGGTTTGGCGTGGATCCGAACTTTTAATTCATACGAACCGGGAGGGTACAGGAAATGGAACTCGTTACACAAAACTTTCAATTTCTATTGACGGGCGCGTACTACACACTCTTGATCACCATCGTTTCCATGTTCTTCGGACTCCTCATCGGGATGATCGTCGCCATTGCCCGCTTGAAAGGAAATTGGTTCGTCCGTAATTTGGCCAAAGGTTACGTTTCCATCATTCGGGGAACACCGATCCTAGTGCAAATCTTCATTATTTATTACGGACTGCCCGATTTCGGGATTACGCTTGGGCCGCTCACTGCGGCCTTTATTTCACTTAGTATCAACATCAGCGCATACTTGTCCGAAACGTTCCGCGGCGCGATATTATCCGTGTCCAATGGGCAGACGGAAGCCGCTCTATCCCTAGGATTGACGCCGTGGCAGACGATGCGGCGGGTTGTGCTGCCGCAGGCGGCCCGCGTGGCGATTCCGCCGCTCGGCAATACGTTTATCGGAATGCTGAAGGAGACGTCGCTCGTGTCCGTCGTTACCGTGACCGAGCTGCTGCGCTCCGCGCAACTGCTAATTGCGCAATATTATGTCGCCATGCCTTTTTATGTGGCCATTGCGCTCATGTACTGGATTATGAGCGTGTTCTTCTCTTCGATTCTGAACCGTATGGAGACGCGTTTGTCAAAAGCATATTAAGGACGTGTGATTTACATGATTGAGGTAAACAAACTTGGCAAAAGCTTCGGCGATCTGGTCGTGTTCCGCGATATCGATCTGCATATTCGTTCCGGAGAAATCGTGGTCTTGGTCGGACCGAGCGGTTCCGGCAAAAGCACGCTGCTGCGCTGCTTGAACGGTCTGGAGGTGCCTGACGAAGGATCGATCCGGGTGGGCGATGCAACTTGGAACGCCTCGATGGACGCATCGGCTAAGAAGGAAGCGGTACGGCACATTCGGACGTTAACCGGCATGGTGTTCCAGTCGTTTAATTTGTTTCCGCATATGACCGCCTTGGAGAACGTCATTATGGCCCCCACGATTGTAAAAAAGAGGAGCAAAGCACAGGCCGTCGAAACCGGAGAGTCTCTGCTCGCCAAAGTGGGACTGTTAAACAAAAAGAATGAATATCCTTCCCGGCTGTCCGGCGGCCAGCAGCAGCGGGTAGCCATTGCCCGGGCTCTCGCCATGCAGCCGCAAATCATGCTGTTCGACGAGCCAACATCCGCACTGGATCCCGAATTGACGGGAGAAGTGCTGTCGGTCATGAAGCAGCTTGCCACGGAAGGTATGACGATGATCGTCGTCACCCACGAGATGAAGTTTGCGCGGGAAGTGGCGAATCGGATTATTTTTATGAGCGACGGAAAAATCCAGGAAGAAGGTTCGCCTGACCAATTTTTCGTTCAGCCGCAGACGGAGCGGGCTCGCAAGTTTTTGCGGCAGCTCGCGAGCGAACCGGAAACGGAATAACGAGAAAGATTCGAAGGAGTTGACAGTGTGGTTCACGGCAAAGCAGAGCATTTGAAGAATGTCGCGGAACGGGCGCGAGCGATCATGGAGAAGGAAAATGTAGAAGCTCTTGTGGCATCGAGCTGCGAAAATTTCTACTACTTGTCCGGCCACCCCAGCACGTTCATGTATACATTGCGCATGAGCGAAGTTGCGCTGGCTGTTATGTTTCGCGATCCGACCCGCCGGACAGTCATCATTATGAATGAGTTTGAGGCCGCGGGCGTACCGGAAGATTTGCCCCAATGCGAGCTTCGAACGTATCCGACCTGGGTCGACGTAGACGATCCGCTTGGGCTGCGGGGCGCCAAGTACGAGGGGCGGCGGCCTGTAAACCATCAAGTGCAGGAGATGTTCGGGCTCCTGCGGCAGGTGCTGGCTGAAAACGGAATTAGCAGCGGCAAGGCAGCTGTGGAGATGAGCTCCATGCGATATCCTGCCGTGAATGCGTTACGCGAAGCTGTACCGGATCTTGATCTGACGGAAGCGAGCGCGATACTGACCGAGCTGCGCGCACGCAAGACGCATTGGGAAATCGAGCAACTGCGCAAGAGCTGCGCTTACGCCGAAATTGGCATCACCGAATCGGTAAAGGGAATCCGGACTGGCAGCTCGGCCTCCGAGATTGCCGACCATTTCCGGCTCGCTTTGCTAACCCATGCGGACGGATCGTCATCCCGCTTCCACATGATTTCCGTCGGCGCGCATTTCGCCCCTGCGCATATTTTCGATACGCATTCGGGACAGCCGGGCGACTTGATCAAATTCGATGTCGGTGTCGATGTGGCCGGTTACGGTTCGGATATTGCCCGCACCTTCGTGCTCGGCTCTCCTTCGGACACGGTGAAGCGCATATACGGCGCGTTGCGGGCCGGACACGATCGGCTGCTGGAGCTAATCGAGCCAGGCCTGCCAATGAAGCGCGCGTTCGACGAAGTGATGCCTTTGATCCGCCGCTCAGGTCTCCCGAATTACAACCGGGGCCATCTGGGGCACAGCGCAGGACTGAGCCTCGCGGCTGAGGAAGCCCCGTTCCTGAGTCCTTCGGAGAATACCGTCTTTCTCCCGGACATGGTCATCTGTCTGGAGACGCCGTACTACGGCCACGGTATTGGCTCGATCATGATCGAGGACATGGTGCTGGTCACGAACAACGGCTGCGAGCGGCTGAACAAGCTGTCCCGGGATCTGATCTCGCTGTAGCTCCCCTGCTATGCTGCCAATAATGTCTGTTGAAAAAGGTCAGAAAGACGGCAAAGCGCTGTCCTTCTGACCTTTTTGGGAGCCTCTCAACCTCCATTAGCTGAAGATTAGTAGATTTCGATTTCCGGATATCCGTTAGCGACATAATTGGCTCGTGAATTGCGAAACTTCATCTGCAAGCCAAAAGTCTTGGTAATATCACGGAGCGGATAATAGGTTTGACTATCCCACGTAATTATTTTACTTTTGTCCAAAGCAAGCTCTTTCTGATTGAACGATAGCGTTGTCACTCCGTTCTTCGACGTTACCGTACCTGACAATGTCTTCATTAACGCCCGCACCGGCACATATTCCTGACTGTTCTTACTGACAAAGGTTCCTTGTCCCGTATACTGGACAAATTGGTCCTTGTACTTGATCGCAATCGGATCTTCCTCAACCATCAAGGAATCTGGAAACGAGGAATATGTCCAGTTGGAGCTTGTGCCGCTGTTCGATTCCCGAACGTAGACTCCATTTTTCAATCTGGCTTGGTCCACTCTGCCAGTTCCGGGATGACTTCTTCCTTGGTTGCCATCCTTCCCGTCGTATAGTCGACGGTAGTCGTCTTGGCCTTGAATGTGTACCCCTCATCATTAAAGGAATAAGCAATGTCTAAGTAATGCTTCTGTACATCGAACCCACTGGCATCTGCTGAAGATGAAATGGGAATGAACAGCAAAACTAATAGCAAGCCTGCAATGAAAGAACGATGTCGGATGGATATCCTCTCCTTTTTTCCTGACTACTATCTAACCGTGTCAACCGTACCCATTATCCGCTACGATAAGCCGATACTCCATGCAACAATTCCCATATCCTCTTATTCATAACAAAATGGAACGATTTATTTGTGCTGAGTATCCATTCGATATTCATCAATAAAATAAAAAGCGACCTCTCTCTTGAACATCTCAGAGATTTGGCCGCTTCTTGACTTACGGAGATATCACCTTAGGGAATTCATCGGGCAGCATGCCGCTCGTCATCATGTCATTATAATTCCATTTGTCCTCCAAAAAATGAACGTTGCCGTTTTTTACTGCAGGGAGTGATTTCCACAATGGAGACTTCACCAATTCGTCAAATGACTTCTTTGCCTCTTTATCGCCTGTGTACAGTACAAAAAGCTGGTCTCCGATCAGTGTTTCGTGTATGGCTTCCTCAGCCACCTCAATATAGGGACCGCTATTAGGCTCTAATGTCTTCACCTTCGCATCCATCGCGAACCCAGCAGGCTGATAAAGCAGTTCAGCAAGTCCACCTGTCTTCATCACATACATCGAGCGATTCCAGAAATACTGAAGTACAACGGCCGTCTCACCAGCAGCTAACTTACCGCTGTCCCGCAAATTGTTCCACATCGCTTCAGCCTTGTGATTGTAGTTCGCTAGCAGTTGTTCTGCTTCCGCTTTCTTCCCTACTATATCCGCAATGATGGGGAAGCGTTCCTTCATAGGCAAAGCCCCGTCGAACACGACGACCGGAGAAATCTTGGATGCTTCCTCATATTCCTTGTCTAAAATATAGGATAGCATGGTCAAGTCTGGATCCAGGGAAAGAACGGTATCCATATTCGTTGGATAGCCGATATCCTTCGCTGGTATATGCTCCTTATCCTTGTATACCGAACCTTCAATAAACCGACGATCAATCCCGACCGGTTGTATGCCAAGTGCCAGCAAATCGCCGATCGGATTGCCTTGCAATACGATAATGATTCTCACATACATCCATACTATATCGCTTAGGACTTCGCTTCACAATGGGGGTTCTGAACCTGCTGAATGGACGCTCCGGAACCTTTTTCATATTCAACATAGAATCCCTATATTTTCCTGGGGATAGCCCCGCATGCTTCTTGAAAATCCGGATGAAGTAATACAAGTCTGTGTATCCAACTCGTTCCGCAATTTCCTGCAGCGTCGCATTCGTATTCAGCAGCAGATTCTGCGCATGTTCCATCCTAACCTGAATCAAGTAAGCGATTGGGCTTTGTCCCATTTGGCGTTTAAATTTTCTAGAAAAATAATGAACGTTGTAGTTCAACGCTTGAGCAATCGAATCCAGTGATAACGATTCAGGGTACTTATCATGTATATAACGTATAGCTTGTGTGATCAGATCCGGCTTCACGGTTGTAATGCCGTGCCTATCCATTTGCCATAGCAGCTCGTACACGAATTGGAGGAATAACGTGCGAACATGCAGTTGCTCCAGTGCGCTTCCCTGCTTCCATTCCTGATTCATCAGACTGATCGAATCGTACAAGGCAAGAGGATACTGAGGTGGGAACTCATATTGGATATCAAATGGCCTCTCATTCTCCAGCAGCTGTACAATGTCGCGTCCGCCAATCACAGGAACCATTGCTTTGTATAGAATTAAGTAATATTCAAAGTTCTCTCCGGCGGCAATATCCACACATGTCCCCTTGCCTCCATGAAAGACATGAAAGTGCTCCGTCATATGTACAACATCATCTAGCCATACTTGCGCGCTTCCTTTCGTCGCATACAAGAAAGCACTCGCCGGCAGGCGATAGGACAGCAGCTGCTCCCCAAGTTCCATCATGACATGGCGGACGTCAAGCACATGAATCGACGCGAGGTTCCATAGCCATATATGTTCATTGACGTTCAACGCATCATCTCCTCTCTCGCATCCAAATTTCAATTCTCCATGCATTCTTCTCCTGCGATATGCCAGCAATGCGTGAAGGGCACCTGCGCAAGACAGATGCCCTACTCTCGATATCCGATTGTTATTTAGCCTTAGCAGCTTCCAGCAAACTGTTCACGATGTAATCTAGCTGCTTATCTAGTGAATAAATGTCATTATAGTAGGACAGTCCGAAGCTTATGTCGATAAGTCGGCCTTCCTTCACAGCCGGTATGCTGTTCCAAATTTTATTGTCGGAAAGATCCTCCATTCCTTCATACGCGGAGCGGAATATGTAATCTCCGGAAAATCCATGCAATACTTCCATAGAGGCAGGAAGCAGTGTCGCTGGTTTCTCACCGTTCTTGTCTATTTCCTTCTGAACAATTGCCGGAGCCTTCATCCCTAAGTATTCATATATTATCTGTGATCCACGACCATATTGCTTGCTGGAGATGACACCCATGTTGCCCTCGCCACCTTCCATAATGGATACCGTCTTGTCCAATATGCCAGCTTCCTTCAGCTTCTGCTTACTCTGTACCACCTTTGCGTAGAAGTTGTCCAGCAAAGCCTGTGACTGCCCGCCTTCCTTGCCCAAGGCTTCTCCGAGCTTCTTCAAGCGTTCTTCTAAAGACATTTGCTCATAGGGCAAATAAACCGTAGGCGCAATCTGATTGAGCATTGCATAGGTTTCTTCGGAAGGAACGATAATTAAGTCTGGGTTAAGCGCAAGCACTGCCTCGGGACTTGGCTGGAACCATTCACCCAGTGATTGAATGCCTGCCAATTCACTTTCAAATGCTGCCCCTTTATACACGTCTGAGATACCCACAGGATCCACGCCAAAAGCAAGCACATCACCAAGCAAATATAAGACGACAACCCGCTTCGGATTAACCGGCACTTCTACATCGCCTTTGACGGTGGACACAATTTTGGTTTTGGGCTGTTCTGCTGTCCCTGTTGATTGCTTGTTATCTGCGTTGCCGGCAACTGGTGTTTCCGAAGTGTGATTCGATGCTGCTTGTGTGGACTGTGCGCTTCCGTTCAAGGATGTGCTCCCTGTCGTTCCTGTCGAGCAAGCGCTAAGCAATAGAGTAAGGCAGAGCAATAGAGTGACCGCCACAGAAGATGTTCGACTGTCATGCATAGATAGGTTTCCCCCCGATTTATAGTGATAATGATTCTCATATTCACTATAATAGCGGCTTGTCTGCTGCACAATGTCATATCGAGCCACAGCAGATGGCACATTCGGACATGACTTTCCTCTGTTCTCCGTGCGATAACGGATTGGCGCGACTCCCACGTGTTTTTTGAACATTTTCGCAAAATAATAGCTGTCTGAATACCCGACACTCTCTGCGATCTCCTGCAAGTTCGCTCCTGTTGAAAGGAGCAGTTCCCTCGCCTTGTCCATGCGAATCTGAATGACGTAATCCACGGGGCTGCTGCCAGTATGCTGCTTGAACAACCTGGATAGATGGCGCGGACTGCTGTCCAGCATTGCTGCAAGCTTCTCCATCGTAATGAGGTCAGCATAATGCCTATGCACATATTGGATTGCTTGTGCCACCACATCAGCCTTTCGTGTCGGTATATGCTGGCTGTGAATTTGCCATAGCAGCTCGTATACAAATTGATGGAACAGCGCCTTCACGTGGAACTGTTCCAGCTCCCCGTTCTCCTCCCACTCCTTATGCATGAGCTGTACACTGCGCAGCAATGAAATAGGATGACCCGGCGCAAATCCATACTGGATAAGAAATGGATTGCTTCGCTCCAGCATCTTGCCGAATCTCTGGTGGACACGAGGCGAAATTGACGCTTTATAGTATAGAAGATAGTATTCGAAAGCCTCTTCCGTCGGAAAAATGTCTACGCAGCAGCCTTTTCCGCCATGTACGATATAAAATGGGTTGGCCTGGTGCATCACGTCATCCAACTGTATGTTCGCGCTGCCGTTCACGGTATAAAAGAAACTGCTGGCTGGCAATGGATATGAGCGAAGTTCCTCGTTGGCTCTCATTGTGATATGACGAATATCCATCACCTTAATGGATGCCTGATTCCACAGTACAAGCTGTTCGCGTAACCGCATTATGTTCAATCAACTCCTCGGCAGTCTTGATCCGCCTGTACATCAATGGTCAACCATTTTTATTATAGTTGATAATAGTTATCATTTTCAATAAATATCGGCGCTATCTCCCGCGCATCATCATTGGGCCGGGCATCGCTCAGCACCAATCCAGCAACTTCATCATAATACGTATGGGCGAACAATCGAGCGTCTCACTCACGATCTTGCTTGGCATGCGGCGTTCGTCCCTTTCTGTGCGTTGTACGAATCAGAAAGGCTAACCCTGCGTCATTGTTCATAACGTGCGGATTAGCCTCTCATGGTCGTATTATTTTATTTTACGAACTGAACGTCGTAACCTTTCGCTTTTAACTGATCGATAATCATATCTTTGATAACGAAGTGCCCTGCTCCGACGACAACAAAGTGGGTGGAAGAACCTTCTTTATCCAATAGTTCCATCAGCTTCTTCGTCATATTTTTGTCCCGTTCCCCGAACAATCTTTGGGCTGAATCGCTCTTCACCATTTCCTCCGAACCCGTGAAGGATTGAGTGAATTGGTCCAGTTCAGCTTTGGTCCATAGCTGCTGCCATTGCTTAAACTGCTCAAGCGCATCATCAGGCTTTCCTGTCGGCGTCAGGATTTGATCCAACGCTTCGTTTAATTCTTTTTCTTGCACTGTAACCGGCACATTGTTGAAGAGGTCAGCTTGGAACTTGAGTCCTTCTAACTCATGAATCGGCTTTCCAGTTAACAATGCCGAACTCGTAAAGTACATATCGACGCCTAATGCTGCTGCCTGAGCCATTTCTTCAGAAGAACCTGTCATATTGGACAGCACGAGATTGTTCGAGATTGCCCAAGGCTTGAAAGCGTCAAAGGTATCCTTAGGCAATTTCAGTTGCTCCAGAACCTTATGCAGCTTTTCGTACGTTTCTTTAGAGACATGATCTTTCAATGCCGTGCCGTCGCTGTACGCCATCGACTCAAGAAAATACACCATATCTTTGTTGCCTTGCAAATTCACTTCTACCCATAATGTATCGGACTGTTGAAATGCGTCTCTTACATTTTTTTGCATGGGATACATGTCAGGAATACCCAAGTGAATCGAACCTAACAGGTAGAGCGTATTTTGCCCTTTCGTTGCTTTCCAGAGAAGCCCCTTCGCTCCGCCTCCCACAGCGTCATACGTGTATTCAACAAGACGACTTGCGATTACAGCCGCTTGCTCCACCGTGCTCGGCTTATCAAGCTCAAGCCCTTTGTCCGTTCCGTTGACAATGCCTTTCTTCTGCAAGAACGTGATTGGCTCGTACTTATCAATTTCTAGCGATTCAGGCAATTCATACTGGGCCAACACGCCGTACACAGCATGCACTACCGTTTCTCTCGTAATTTCCTTTGTTCCAGTCGGAACAAAGGCTTTCCCTTTTTTCTTTAATTCGAGCGCATCCAATTTGGCTGAAGTCGCTTCGATCAGATATTGAAACTTATCTTGCGTGATCGGCTGTTTAAAAGTACCGTCATAGTACCACGCAAGCGGAAAAATGCCGTACTTCTCCCCTTCGTTCAGAACTTTAACCGACCATGAACTGATTTGTGGAACGGCCGCAGGTCCTTCGTTCGCTTGCGCCGGTATGACGAATCCGAGCATGGCGATCAAGACTGCCAAACCGCTGGCCACGCGGCGCTTAAACATATTCCATTTGCTAGTCTTCACCCATATTCCCCTCTCAACAGGATTTATGTACAAATAAGCCCCAACGATTATATCTTATTCAGCTTATAAAAGGAAGATTATCCTGAAATCCTTGCAGAAATAAATCCATCGCACTTGCCCATTCCGGACAGCCACCGTAGCGATGCCCCCCATGCTGGGCGCACATAAAAGGTGAATCAGGGCATCCCTGACTCACCTTCTGGTCATTGGCGGCAAGCTGCACGTTGCTTCATGCAGCCTAACCATCCTCTAGTCTTCTATCAGCTGATCTTGTATGTAACCGTGAAGTAATTCATCGTATACGAAGATGAGGCGGCAAATTGAATATAAAGATAGCCGTCTTCTGTCGCAGTGAAAATTCTTCCTACGTTGCTATTGAAAAAAGCGCCGAGATGATAGCTTGAATCATACACCGAATAGTAGGAGTAGCTGCCTTGAGCATAAATAGTTAGTTGCTGGCCTTTCTTCAGATAGACCCCTTCCCATGGACTGAGTTCATTCGGCCGCAGCGAATAGTACTTGATGAATTGCTGTCCTTCTTGAACCACGGGTTCGGCAGAGACAACAGGAACAGGGGCAGGAGAAGCATACGACGGCGAAGCCGCAGCGAGAGCGGCCAACACTGACAGGGAGATCAGAAACTTCTTCACTTTGTATCACTCCTTAAATATTTGTAATTGATGAAATATATGGATATTTCATGTTCTTTAATATAGCAAAAATATAATATATTGTAAATCTTTAATTTTATTTTTTATAGGTTTATAGACGGAATTCGCCTCGTCTGACAAGTCCCTCAATAGAATCAATATAAAAAGAGCGGCACTCCATAGGTCATTCAGACCTGTTGGAACGAGCCGCGGCGCTCGCAGCTAGCCCGACGGGTGAATGTGCGTCGCAATCCGCCCAACCGCTCAGGAGTAGAATAAATAACGCTGCACGTTGCAGGGTTGTTATAGAATTCTTCATCCTCATACATCGCCTCGACCGCATAAAAGAAAGTAAGCAGGCCTTCCGGGGGAGTTGCCTTGGCCAACGGACGATGGATCGAGGCTGCTCAATCCGGCCACCTCGTCATGTTCAGCGCACCACAACTGATCGTGGACGAGATCAACCGCATGATCGACTGAGCCGATGCCGGTGGCCGCATGATTTCCATATATAAAACGGCAGCCCAGGAGCTGATCCTGGGCTTGTGGAGGCGGACTATGACAGGCATGTGTCATGATCCCTCATAAAGACGGCAACGTCCTGAACATTGCCTAAGATGGATCCGACTCGGCCATTGCAATGGCTAGCTCGGTGCTTTTTCTTTTCCAGCCACAGAGAGGCCGGTAGCGATGAAGCGGCGATCGTACGAATAGACCATATGCTCCTCCAGCCGCTCGCCTGCCAGCTGCTTGCGTACCAGTTCCCTTCCCCGCTCCGGAGTCATCTCCTTATACCAGACCCCTTCCGGATAGGCGATGACGACACAGGCGTCCGTACAGCGGCCATTGCAGCGGGTGCGTGTCGTATGAATCTGTTGTTTCGCTCCAAGCGCCGCGATTTCATCCCGGATCGCTTGCGTCACTTCATCGGCCTGCTGCTTCATGCAGCTGCCGCCGTTGCATATCAGCAGATGATGGCGGGTCTCCTCCAAATTCCATGTTGCCATGAATTTTCTCCTTCCCCCTGCTGCTTTTTATGGCTGCACTTTATCCGGATACAAGCCGGCAGCGAGCGTCTGTAAAGCTATCGGCGCGCGAATGCCCTCCGCAGCCGCCGAGAGCGGCAGCACGATAAATCGCTTGTCTTTAATCGCCTTCACATCGGCAAGCGGCGCTTTGTTCAAGAGCAACTCTTGCTTCTGTTCGGCCGTCGTCTCGCCATAATCGACAATGACAATGACATCCGGGTCGCGGTTCACCACTTCCTCCCAACTGACCTCGGCCCATCCTTTATCGATATCGTCGAAAATGTTTTTACCGCCAACCTTGGCAATCAAGCTGGTCAAATACGTATTGGCTGCCGTAAACGCCTTGTCTTCCCCGCTATCGAAAACGAATACGTTAAGCGGCTCGCTCACGCTGCCGATTTGCGCCTGGATGTCTTCCAGCTTCTTGCGGATGTCGTTCACGACCGCTTCGGCTTTGTCTTCCACACGGAAGATGCGCCCGATACTCAAGATGTCCTGATACACATCCTCCAGCGTCGGCGCTGCCTTGTTAGATGATTCCTGCACATAAGTCAGCACGCCCTGATCGGCAAGATCCGCCCGCGAGCCAAGCGCTTTCTCTCCAAATGCGCTCTTCCATCCCGCATAGGCGAAATCGGGAGATACCGACAAGAACACTTCTTTCGATGGATATTTGTCCGCGAGAACCGGAATCTTGTCGTATTTCTCCTTGAATTCGGGCAGGATGCTGTCGTCGAGATAAGCCGTTCCTACCATCGATTCTTCCAGACCGAGCGCCAGCATCACTTCGGTCGCATGCTGGTTCAGCGTGACTACCCGCTTCGGCGCGTCCGGGAAGCTCAGCTTCTCCCCCATATTTTCAAGCTCGACCGGTCTGCTCTCGGACACTTGCGTCGCCGGCTGCTGAGCTTGCGCCTGGCGCTTCGCATCTGGCTGTTCCGGACTGCCGCATGCCGACAGCAGTACGAGCATCATGGTCATCCCTAGCAGTAGAAACCTATTGGTGAACGTTCTCCGATTCATACAATCTTTCCTCCGTCTATTCGTTCGTCATCTGTCATTTCTTCCGGGCAATCAACGTCATCGTTGCCGAGGCATCGGGCGATAGATCCGGCATCACGCCGCCTAGCGGATATCCGCCGTCCACCCATGCATTCTCACGATGCGGATGCACACACTTCCCTGCCGCGATCGCCTCCTCTATCGTCTCTCCGGCATCCGGCTCGATCCCTCTATCGTTGACTCCCGGTGGAAGCGCTGTTCGCCACGGCGTGGACAAGCCGTAATTCTGGATGATCCGGGTCACTTCAAATCCTTCCGAAGCGAGCAGCAGTACGGCTTCTTTGGGCGTCATCAGCGCATATTCGCGTTCAACCAAGTACCGGGATTCCATGGCACCGTCGATATAAGTCTCGTAAGCGATGGCGCAATGAAAGATCTGCCGGGACAATGAGGTTGCCCCGTCGATCCGGCGATGAACGAGCTTATGCGGCTGCACGCGCTTGCGCTCCAGCGTCTGCCAAGCGGCGCCGCCTGGAGGCAGGAGCAGATCTACGGCGATCCAGCCTCCTGCCTGCAACCAACGATGAATATTGCGCAGTAGAGCAATATGCTCCTCCATCTGCGTAAAATGCTGCAATAACCCGTCCGGGCACAGTACATGGGTATAGGTGCCGGCAGCGCGAAACGTGAGAACGTCCTCTTCCACCAGTTGCAGCCGCTGCTCCGCTTCCTCTTTGAACATGCGCTTGCGCTTTGAATCCGCAGCCTTAATCATCAGGGGACTCCAATCGATGCCGCAGTAGCAGGCAGCCCGGCCGGCCAGCTCTACCGCCAGGCGTCCGGTGCCGACGCCAAGCTCCAGCACGCTCGGCGGTTCTGCCGCTTGCTCCAGCCAATGTCTGTAGAACGCAATCCCCGCTTTCCCGGCGAACTGGTCATAATATTCTGCCTCCTGCCCCTCGTACTTCGGACTCGGCTGCCATTCATGCCGTATGCCCTGCATACCGCAGCGGGAGCATAGCGTACCGGCCAAGTCCTCGAGCGGGATGCCTGCAGGGACGCCGTTGCGCGTATCGCCATACCACTCGTCATACATGAATTGGCAGTAGCTGCATCGGGTCATCGCCATCGGCTTCGCCTCCCTTCCTTTGTCATAAGCTGGCGAGCATGTCCGGCAAAAACGTAATCGACGGTTTCCCCGTCAACGGATGGATTGCAATCTCTGTCCTAACCCCGAACACGTCGTACAGCAGATCCGGCCGCATCACTTGCTCAGGGCTTCCGGAAGCCGCCATCCGGCCTTCTTGCAGCACATAGATGCGATCGCAGTAGCAAGCTGCGATGTTCAAATCATGCAGCGCGGCGAGACAGGTCAGCTTCAACGCCTTTACCAGATCCATCATCTGCAGCTGATACCGGATATCCAGATGGTTGGTCGGTTCGTCCAAGATCAGAACGCGGGCTTGCTGCGCCAGCGCCCTCGCAATCAGCACGCGCTGTTTTTCTCCGCCGGACAAGTTGGAGAAGCTGCTGCCCGCGGCATGCAGCAAGCCGACGCGCGTCAGCGCCTGCTCCACAATCTCGTAATCCTCCATCGAATCCGCTTCGAACATTCTCTTATGCGGACTGCGTCCCATCATCACGATGTCGCGGACCGTAAAATCAAACGCGGCGGACGACTCCTGGCCGACCACCGCCAACTGTCTGGCCAATTCCTTTTGCGGCAACCGAGAGACACGTTGTCCGTTCAGCAGTATCTCGCCTGAATCAGGCTCCAGCACACGGTATATATTTTTAAGCAGCGTCGATTTCCCGCTGCCGTTCGGACCGATCAAGCCGACCATCTCGCCTTCCCGCACATCCAAGCATATCGATTCAATCAATCTTTTATCCTGAATACTGAACGACAGGCCTTTCACTTCGACGTTCATATTCCGCCTCCAAAAGAATATGAGTTCCGCCGCAACAGCCATATAAAGAAAGGACCTCCGCATAAAGCGGTGACAATGCCGATCGGCAATTCCTCGGGCGCCAGCACAAGCCGCGCCAACACATCGGCCCATACGATGAAGATAGCCCCCAGCAATAGGCTGACCGGGAGAACGCGGCGATGATCCGAACCGACCATGAGCCGCACGATATGGGGGATCATCAAGCCGACAAAGCCGATCGCACCGCTCACGGACACAATCGTTCCCGTCAACAGGGCGACCACAACGACCAGCCATTTGCGGAAGGCATGGAGATTGACGCCAAGTGTAAGCGCCGCCTCCTCCCCCATCAGCAAGGCGTTCAGTGCCCGGTACTGAACAAGCAAAAAGCTCGTTCCGGCAATCACGATCAAGGCCGGGAGCGTCAAATACTCCCACTTGGCCCCCGTCAGGCTTCCCATCATCCAATACATCGCCGAGCGAATACCTTCTTCGCGAGGCGCCATCGTCACGATCAAATTGGTGATGGCCGACATCATCATGGAAACCGCGATTCCCGACAATAAAAGCCGGCTCGTTGCCATCCTGCCCCCCACGCGAGCCAGAACCATAACGATGGCCATCACGGCAAGCGAACCGAGAAAGGCGGATAAGGAAAGCGCATATTGGCCGAAGAAGCGGAACGCGCCGAACAGAATAACAAGCGTGGCCGCCGCAGACGCCCCCGACGACACACCGAGTATGTACGGGTCAGCCAAGGAATTGCGCATAAGCGCTTGAATGGCGGCACCGGCAACAGACAGCCCCGCTCCGACGACGACGCCAAGCAGCACGCGCGGAAAACGAATATCCCAGATGATATGCCCCTGTCCCGTGTCCCACGTCTCCTCGATCCATCCATTGAATCCCGGCATGTGGGAGAAGGCAATTTTCCAGACCGTTGCAGGCGCGATCGGCACAGGCCCCAGCATCACCGCGACTGTAATCGATAAGACGAGCCCCGCCGTCAGCGCCAATAGAATGGCCGTAAAAAAGAAGGAGCGGCGGCGGAAGTCTGCCGGTTCTTTCATCATTTCACAACCTTCAGCGTTATTTATGTGTAATTATTACGTTTTAAAGAGATAGCGACTCATTTTTTTGCCGGCATTTCATTACGCTTAACGAAGTTTATCAGTTTTCACAATAATCGTGGAGAAATAGGAAAGCTTTTCATCCCCATGAAGCTGGTTCAACCCGTACGTAATCTTTTCGGAAGCCATGGATGCATCACTGACAAGCACCGCCTTCTCCAGCAATTGGTGCTGCTCCAGAAGCCGGAGCACCAGCGGCATATTGCTCGCTGCCTTCATTAATACAATCGTGTCAAAGCCGGTCAGCGCCTGATGAAGCGCATCCTCCCCGGAAGTGACCGGAATGACCGCCAGCGATTCCTCATCCATAACAAGCGGCCAGCTGACACGCGAGGCCATATAGGAGAACGAGGAAATCCCCGCAATCGTCTCCGTCTCTATCTCCGCCCGCAGCAGCTCCAGCAAGTAGCTGTACGTGCTATATATCATCGGATCTCCCAGCGTAATAAATCCGGCATTCTTGCCCGACAAAACATCCGCTTTAATCTCCGCAGCGATGCGTTCCCATGCCTGCTCCTTTTCCTCCTGATTGTAAGTCATTGGAAAATGGCGCTGCTTCACCGTCAGACTCTCCGGCAAATAAGGAGAAACGATCTTCAGCGCAAGGCTGGCTCCGCCTTTTTTCGCTTCAGGCGTATAGAGCACATCCAGCTTTTCCAGAGTATGAACGGCTTTCATCGTCAATAGCTCGCTATCTCCCGGACCTGTCCCGATGCCATAAAACTTAGCCATGCGCTACCATCTCCTTCTCTATCGCCGTTCGGATATGCTCGATAAACTGGGTCTGAATGAGAGGGTTCTCGCCAAGTCCCTGCAAATAAGCGGCTGCTTCGAATCCTTGCTGCATCAATTGCGATTTCCATGAGTCCCCTTCGTCCGATGCCATATCATGGATCGCATGGTCCCCGGCCACAAGCATGAACGGCATCAAATGGACCTTCCGGACATTCGCTGCCTTGAGTTGTTCGATGACACGTTCCAGCGGGGGATAGCCTTCCACGGTGCCCATATAAATGGGCTCGTCGGCAAGCATATGGTCGAGACAGGCGTATGCGCTGAATGCATGATGCTCCGAGCCATGTCCCATCAGCACCAGCGCTTCATCCCCGGCCAGGCTCGGCGATTGCGCTTTGACGGCTTGAATCGCTTTGCCGTAATCTTCATAGCTGTCCAGCAAAGGCTTGCTGATAAGCAATTGAGCGAATTGCTCCCGATATGGCAGAGCCTGACATACGATTTTTTCGAACTCCTCGCCGTTAATGAGATGCAGGGATTGGATAATGACCTTGGCGTAACCGGCCGCTTTCAATTTTTCGAGCGCCTGCGCAGGCGCATCAATATGAAGGCCATCGCGCTCCGCCAGTTTTTTTCTAATTTTGTTGGATGTAAATGCTCGGAACACATCGTAATCGGGAAACGTTTCCCTGATCTTATTTTCACAAGCTTCGATGGTTTTGGCACGCGTCTCCGGATAGCTTGTTCCGAAGCTGACGACCAGTATCGCTTGTTTCATGTCGGCATAACCTCCCCGGCTTCTTCTAAAAGCAACTCAATAAGCGAATCCGGCAGCGCTGCTTCCGCCTCGCGATATACGTCCAGCCCCTTCTCGCGTATCGTCCGGCTGGTCATCGGGCCGATGGACAGCAATTTCTTTGAGCGAAGCAGCGCTTGTTCTTCCCTGCTCAACACAGAGAGCAGATGATCTACCGAAGCGGAACTGGAAAAGCAGACGATATCATACCTGTTCAAGTCAAAAGGCCGCTCCGCTTCCAATGCTTCCCGATATAGCGGCAAAGCAGCGAACTCAGCATCTCCACCCAGTTCTTCTGCCAATTGCGCCGTATACTTAGCGCTTCCTGCCAGCAGCACCTTAGTCCCTTGTTGCCAGTTCCCGGCACAGGCTTGACGGATGATTTCCATGGAACGTCTCGCAATGAGGCTGTCAGCGGCAAGCCCATATTCACGCAGCTTCTCCTTCGTCTGCTTCCCAATCGCCGTCAGGCGGATACCGCTCAGTGTGCGGTTATCCTTCCCGTAATCCAGCAATGCCTCGATGAACAAGGATACGGCCTCCGCAGAAGTAAACAGTATTTCTTCATACTCTGTGAATGATGCCATGATCGCGTTCATTTGAGCCGGATCATGAAGTTTTTCAATTCGAATACCTGGATAAAGGGTAACCTCTCCGCCTAGCGCCGTAATTTTGGCGGCCAGCTCGCTTCTCCCGGCACGCGCGCGCGGAAGGAGAATGTGCTTCCGGAACAGCGGCGCCCGCTCGAAAAAGTTCAATTTGTCCCGCAGCTTGACCACATCGCCGACGACGATCAACCCTGGCGCCCCGATTTTTTCTTCCGCCACCTTGCCGCAAATCGTCGTTAAATCTCCGGTAACGGTCCGCTGGCGGGATCTTGATGCCCATTCGACAACGGCTGCTGCCGTGTCGGGGCGGCGTCCATGCTGGATCAAGTTCGTGCAGATCGAGGGAAGTTGGGTCATCCCCATCAGAAAAATAAGCGTGCCCTCCAGCCGGGCTAAACTTGTCCAATCGAGCGGATCGCTTCCTTCCTTCAAATGTCCGGTAATGACATGGAAGCTGGAGGCAAAATCCCGATGCGTCACCGGGATTCCGGCATAGGCCAACCCTCCGATAGCCGATGTGACGCCAGGAACGACTTCAAAGGGAATGCCTGCGGCATACAGGGCTTCGCCTTCTTCCCCTCCGCGCCCAAACACATAAGGGTCGCCGCTTTTTAAGCGAATGACTAATTTGTTCAGCTTAGCCTGATTCACGAGAATTTGCTCGATTTCCGCTTGCGGAATCGGATGATGAGATGGCTCTTTTCCAACGTAGATCAGCTCGCAGTCTTGTTTGCGCTCCTGCAGAAGCACTGGATCCACCAGGCGATCATAGACGATAACATCTGCCTGTCTTAAGAACTCCAGGGCTTTCACGGTTAACAGACCGGCTTCGCCGGGTCCGGCTCCGATAAGAACAACCTTGCCGCTCATCGATTTCCCCCCTTTATTTCACACATATTTTTCAAGTTCTTCTACTTCTGTAATGACAACCGGGTATGGCAGCGCCGGCCGCCGAATGACGACGCAAGGAATTCCGAGCTCTTGGCAAGCGGCTATTTTCTCGGCAAAGCCGCCTCTGGCCCCGCTTTCCTTCGTAATCATCACTTCCGCGCCGGTTTGTCGAAAAAGCTCTTTATTCAATGCTTGGGAAAACGGTCCTTTCATCGCGATAATCTGGTCAGCCAGCAAACCGAGCTGTTCGCAGGCGGCAATGACTTCCGCCACAGGAAGCACTCTCGCGATCACATGCTTTCCGGGGAGCTTTGCGACATACTCCGGCAAGTTTTTGCTTCCGGTCGTCAGAAAAATCCGATTGCCCAACGCCGATGCGGCGCGGCACGCTTCATCAATATCGCGAACGAGATGCAGATGGTCTGCCTGGCCGGATGACCTTTCATAGCGAACATAAGGAATATTCATGCTATCGGCTGCGTTCATTGCATTCCCGGACACTTCCACAGCGAACGGATGGGTCGCATCGATGACCAGAGAGACCGCCTTCTCGCGCATCACCCGGCACATGCCGGCTTCATCCAGCCGCTGGCAGATGACATGTTCGGCATGCTGCTTCGCCAGTTGTTCGCCATATTCGGTCGCCACGGAGACGATATAATCCCGCCCGCGGGCATGCAGCCAATCGCAAATATCCAGACTATCCGAAGTCCCGCCGAAAATCAGGATCATAGAGAATAACCCCGTGGCGTGATCATTCGGCCGCCGGAAACATAGGTTTCCTTATTGCCGACGATAACCATCGTCGTCATATCCACCTCTTCATAGTCGATGTCCGCCATCGTCGTCACGATTTTTCTTTCTTCTTTGCGGCCAACATCCTTCACGATGCCGACAGGCGTTGCCGGCGATTTATAGGCCATCATCAATTCCAAGGCATGCTTCAGATGATTCGCCCGGCCTTTGCTTCTCGGATTGTAGAAGCAGACGACAAAATCAGCTTCCGCCGCCAGCTTCACCCGCTTCTCGATGACTTCCCAAGGCGTCATCAAATCACTTAAGCTGATATGGCAAAAATCATGCATCAGGGGCGCTCCCAGTCTTGCCGCCGCGCCGATGCTCGCCGTGATGCCGGCCACGATTTCGACGTCGATCGATGCTTGCTCTTTGTCCAGAATCTCGAGAATCAGGCCGGCCATGCCGTAAATCCCGGCATCTCCGCTGGACACGACCGCCACGGTTTTTCCCGTTTTCGCAATATCGACGGCTTCCTGACAGCGGTCGATTTCCTTCCGCATCCCCGTTTTGACCACTTCTTTGTCCTGAATAAGTTCTTCAATCAGCCGGATATACGTAATGTATCCCACGATCACATCCGCTTTTTGAATGGCTGCCAGCGCCTCTCCGGTCATCATCTCTCTCTCGCCTGGCCCAATTCCTACAACATAAATCATGCCTTCACCCCATTGCTCATTTTCGTTCTGTCTCCCATGGCCATTGTGATCCCGCAGGCGGCGAACCTTGGTGTCAATACCCGGCCCCCGCTGGCCAGATCGGCTGCGGATAACGCTACGTTGCCAACCTGCACGGTCTGCCTGACGAACTCGGATACCGGGTATTTGCCCGCGACTTCGCGCAACTGATCTGCCGTATACGTGATGAAGGGACAATTCAATTTTTCCGCTAATTGCTTGATGGCCGGTTCATTCTTTTTGATATCGATACTGGCAATGGCAGAAAAGGAATGCGGATCGGCATCATACTGGATGCAAAATTCAGTAAAGGCCTTCATCATGTGCTCAGGCGCAGTCTGTTTGCGGCATCCGACTCCAAGCACGCGTGTCTGCGGGACCATTTTCACCGTATATACGTTCGATTCCGGCAGACGATATCGATGTGTGACCCATACCAATGCTTCTGCCTGTTCCGGAAGCTCATGCGGATTCGTAATCGAGATGAATCCCCGCCGGTCTATCTCTACCGGCACTTCCTCATATAAGCCCACTGTTTTCCCGGCAGCCAACAGACCGTTGATTCGCTTGCAGTTCTCGCGAAAGTCCGGTATCCATGCAGGCACGGACGGCACGATCATATCGAGCGCCGCCACCTTCTGAACGTCCGTTGCCGTTGTAATAACGGCTGCCGCCCCCGTAAGATCCGCCAGCTTCCGGCTCAATTCATTGGCTCCGCCCACATGTCCCGACAATAGACTGATGGCATGATGTCCTTTTTCATCCATCACTACCACCGCCGGATCATACAGCTTGTCCGAGATGACGGGAGCCAACGTCCTGACGGCAATTCCCGCAGCCATAATGCAGACAAGAGCATCATATTGCTGGAAGAGGAGACGCATCCCGGTTGCAAAATCCGGTTGAAGCGCAGCAAATCCTTCGGATTGCAGCTTTTCTGGAACAAAGCAATCTGCCGCCAGCGCCTCCTTGATCGTGGCTGCAAGCGCTTTGCCGTGTTCCGTGACCGCAATGATGGCGGTGTTCTTATCTGTACTCATGCGAGAAATCCTTGTCGTACAGCTTGGAATAATAAAATGTCTCGCCCAGAAAATCCCCTACCATAATGAGCGCCGTTTTCGTGATGCCCTGTTCCTTTACTTTGTCGGCAATATCCCGCAGGGTTCCCGTTACTTGTTTTTCATCCGCCCAGGTCGCTTTATAGATAACAGCCGCCGGCGTATCTTCCGGATAACCGCCTGCCACAAGCTCCGACACCACGCTCTCGACAGCTTGAACCGACAGGAAGATAACCATCGAAGTGCGGTGCGCGGCAAAGGATCGCAGCGATTCCCTCTCCGGAACCGGCGTTCTGCCTTCCATGCGCGTAATAATTACGCTTTGGCTCACTTCCGGCACGGTATACTCGACACCGAGCTGCGAGGCGGCCCCGAGGAATGAACTTACCCCAGGCGTGCAGGTGAACTCTATATCCCGCTTTTTCATTTCCTCGATTTGTTCCCGGATCGACCCATAGATCGAAAAGTCTCCGGTCTGAAGTCGGACGACTTGCTTCCCCGCCTTGACGCCTTTTTCCATGCAATCGATAATCCCCATCAAATCCATCATAGCGCTGTTGTAGATTTCGCAGCCTTCTTTGCAGTACTCCAGCAAATCCGGGTTAACCAGCGAACCTGCATAAATGACGACATCCGCCTCTTTCAGGAGGTTGTACCCTCGCAATGTAATGAGTTCTTTATCTCCGGGCCCCGCCCCGACAAAATGCACTTTCGTCATGCTGTCCCGCTCCTCTCTTTTTGGCAAGCGATAATAAAGGTCGGATTTTGGGGCTTAAAATAATGCCCTTGTCCAAGTTCATGCCACTTCGACACTTGCAGCTGGATCACCTCGACTTCATGCCAGGGCCCTTTTTCGAGATAGGCTGCCGCTTCGAGGGCATTTTCCATCAAGATGAAATTGAGCACAAGGTGGCCGCCTGGCTGCAACAAGGCATGGCTCCAATCGATGATCCCCGTTAATTCCCCCCCGCTGCCGCCGACAAAAATAGCGTCAAACGCGGTATTGTCCAGCGGGACGGGAGCCTTTGCCGCCATAATCTCCACATTGTCAAGCGCCAGCTGCCGCCGGTTCTGTTCGATTAATGACAACGCCTCTTCGTTCCGTTCGATCGCGGTTACCGACACATGGGGAAACATCTTCGCAACCTGAAGCGCTACGCTTCCCGTGCCGGCGCCAACGTCGAGAAAACGGCGGCTCGTGTCGTCCAGCGCTAATTTGTCAATGGATACGGCACGGACCTCCGCCTTGGTCATGGGCGTCTTGCCGCGAATAAAGGCTTCATCCCTCATCCAAAATCACCACCACATTCATGTCATATCGAGCCGCAACTTGCTCCGGCTTCAATCGGTGCAGCCGTTCATCGGGATAGCTGAGATTTTCTCCGATAACGAGCGTTTTGTGGAGCTTCCGCCGCAGAATTTCCTGGGCGATTTCCGCCGGTCCAAGCTTACTGTCCGTGACCATCGCCACTTTCGGGTGCGCGAGCAGAAAGTCGAAATCAGGCTGTTTTCCGTGACTGCTCGTCATGTACAGGTCGTTCATGGCAATGCCGCAGCGGCTGCACAAATATTGGATTGAGCTGATCCCGGGAACAATCTGAAGCTGTTCCGGCGGGAACTTCTGCAACGCCCAATTTCCGATGCCATATATTAACGGGTCTCCGGAAGCGAGCAGCACGATGTCCTGACCGATCCTTTCCAGCAAAAATGCTTCCAGCTCCGAGAGCTGCGTGGGCAGAAGCTTGCGTTCGGCCGGGTTGCCCTGCGGGATTTCGCCCAGCTGCCGCTTCGAGCCGACAATCACATCTGCCTTCTGAATGAGTAAAGCGCCCGCACCTGTCATCAGCTCCGGGCTTCCCGGGCCAATTCCGACAATATGAATCATCGCCATGCCTCCCTGATGGTTGAGATGTCGCAAGTGGAAGCCAGCATTCCCCGTTCGGTTGAAAACGTGATGACGTCGATATCCACAATCGGTTTGCTGTATTTCAAAAACTCTTCTGCCCGTTGCTTCACTTTGTTCGTAATGGTCTGCAAAACCTCGCTATACCCTTCCGCGACCATAATTTCTCCGGCGGCTTCCGTCGTGGTGCAGGCCGCAATTCGCTGGAGCAAGGGAAGAGGCGCGCCGGCAAGCGCCAGATTCGCCACCAAAATTTCTGCCCGTGCATCGGCATCTTTGCTGTGCGTTGTGAAAATACCGGCGGACACTTTAATTAATTTGCCTAAATGGCCTACCATCAGCACGTGTTCAAACGCGAGGCGCTGTGTTTCTTTGAGCATGTAGCCGACGAAATTGCTCATGGAGACCACATATTTGCCGTCAATGCCAAGCTGCTCTTCCACGAAGCGCTCCCCGTAATTCCCGGGAACCAGAATCACTTTCCGGAAACCCTGCGCTTTTTTCATTTCGAGTTCGATGGACAGCGACTGCTTCCACCCCTCCTCGGACATCGGAGTTACGATTCCGGTCGTTCCCAAAATGGAAATCCCGCCGATAATCCCCAGGCGGCTGTTCATGGTGCGCTCCGCGCGCTCTTCGCCTTCCGGCGCGAAAATGATGATATCCGCCCCTCGATCGGGGCCGATCTCTTCCCGCACGGCCGCAGTAATCATTCGGCGCGGCACCGGATTGATGGCCGCTTCCCCGACCGGGACCGCAATGCCCTTTTGCGTCACGCGCCCGACGCCTTGCCCGCCGTCGATTCTGATGTCCCCGTTCGCATTCAAGGTGACCTGCGCAAAAATCCACATTCCATGCGTCGCATCGATATCATCGCCGCCGTCTTTTTGAACGGCGGCCGTTGCCGTATGCCGATCGAATTGCTGCTTGTCCACCGGAAGCTGCAAGCATGTTCCGTTCGGCGTGATTATCTTAACTTCGGCTATTTTCTCCTGCTTGATGATCATGGCCGCAGCCGCTTTGGCCGCCGCAGCCGCGCAAGTGCCTGTCGTATAGCCTTTGCGCAATTTTTTTCCCTCATAATACACGTAGTCTGCCATCGGGCCACCTCTTCTTACATCGCGTACAGCACGGCGTTCATGATGGCCGCCGCCAGATTGCTTCCGCCCTTCCGCCCGCGGGCAACGACCGCCGGAATGTCACTTTCATAGAGCGCTTCTTTCGATTCGGCCGCTCCGACAAATCCAACCGGCACACCGACGACGGCTTCTACATCCAATTCGCCGGCAGCCTCCATCTCTAAAATTTGATAGACGGCGGTAGGCGCATTGCCGATGACAAACAATTTCCGCCCTGCCTCTCTGGCAGCAAGCTGAATCCCGGCCATGGAGCGAGTGATGCCTTGCTGTTGGGCAACTTCCGCCGTTTGCGGCTCATTGACGTAGCAGCGGTAGCGGCAGCCGTATTGCTCCAGCAGCTTTTTATTCATGCCGCTCAGGGCCATATTCGTATCGGTAAAAATGATGCCGCCCTGCCGGATCGTTTCGCGTATTTTCGTCAAGGCATCATGCGTGAACACGAGATTATCCAAATAATCAAAATCCGCCGTCGTATGAATCGCCCGTTTCATGACCAGCTCCTCTTCACGATTGCGGAACGCATATTCAGGTCTTGTTTCCGTAATGATTTCCTGTATAATTTCAAAGCTTTTTTCTTCAATCCGCTTGGGATTTTTGATGTAATCCATCTTTCCCTCTCCTGTCCCGAGTTAACTTACAACCTCTAAAAAGGGAACAAAAAAACACGAAACCTAAAGGTCTCGTGTCCATACGAAGAAAAAGCAGTATCCAAGTATGTTATGAAATGAACACACTTGTGCCTGGGTTCTCTGCTATAGACAACTGTTCCCTTAGAAGTTGCTGCAAGGCTGAACAGAGGAGGTCTCCTGACTTGGCATCATTCTACTTTCCCGCCTTCCCGGCAATGGTTCCAGTGACATCAATGGGATTTCGTCCGCTTCACAGTAGCTAGGGCCTGTAGAGGAATCGCACCTCTTTCCCTGATCTCCGCTCAGTTTTCTATTCAATTTTTATCAGGTTGAATTTTCTGTAATTGAATTGCGTGAATCTCTATGATGAATCATAGCTTGATTGATATAGCGCCGCCTGTGACGGAACTCATTGCACGTCGATTTGCCGGACAACAAAAAGAGCGTTTCAAGCCTGCTGACGGGCTAAAACGCTCTTTTTGATTTCTTTGTGATATGAATGTCCAACCCTCGTTACATCATTAAACTCAATGTTTTCGCCTGCGCATCCAGATTACCCGCTGCTTTGCCGATGTTGGCAAACTCCTCAGTGGCTTGCTTAATTTGATGCTGACATTCGACGATTGCGTCCCGGGAGTTCTTCGTCCCCCCGCCGACATGTCCTACCTTATCGGCGATTCCCTCGATGGCGGCTTGGACTTCCTTGGCCGCCTCTTGGACATGCTCCGCCAGCTTCCGTACCTCGGCGGCAACCACCTGAAACCCTAGGCCATGCTCCCCGGCATGGGCCGCCTCAATCGCCGCGTTCAGGCCCAGCAGGTGGGTTTGTGAGGCAAAATCCTGGATCATCTGAACAATTCCTTTGATGGACTTGTATTCATCTTCCAATTGCCGCAGGAGGGTTAAGTTTTCTTCACTGTCAGTCACCGCGCGCTGAATGGCTGCCGCAACCTGCTGGTTGCGCTCCACGCCTTCTTCCGTCCGCTTCAGCAACTCTTCCGCCATCAGCCGCAGCTCGTCCTTCATTCGGGAGGCGGCGTTTTCCCTTGGCGTGATGTCGGTCGCCACCTTCAAGACAGCCACTGTGTGGCCGGTATCATCCAGAACCGGCATATACGTTGCTTCAAGCCACACCAGGTCCCCATTTTTCGCTACCCGGGCGATTTTCTGTTGAAATTTTATACCGTTCCGCAAATTCTCCCAAAACGTATCATACTCCGAACTGCCGACAAACTGTTGCGTGCAAAACATCCGATGGTGCTTGCCGACAAGTTCTGACGCCGTATACCCCATCGTCTGAGCAAATAGATTGTTCGCCCAAAGAACTTCACCCTGGATGTTAAACTCGATCATGGCGAGCGACTGCTCCAATGCGGCCAGCACCGCTTTCTCCTCCAGCACTTGTGTACTTTTCTGCCTCATGCCACTATTCATTCATGCACATCTCCCTTTTTTCATGCCATTGCAGCAGGCAGGCGTGCCATCCATACCTGCTTGCCCCCGGTTCGATTACGACCTCTGTATCCCTGCCCATGAGATGGCGCAGCCGCTGGCTGATGGCTAAGCCTCAGTCCGGCACCTCGATCTTTGCACATTGTTGAATGATCAGCTTGTGTCATGTGGACATACTGCGAATAAGATCTACCAATTTTTATGTAAATAATCCTCTATCTTTATGAATTGGTATTACTTTCATCCCATTTTCTAAGCTGATGTTCAATATGCTTCAGGACTTTTTTATTATATAACATAGATCTCACCACCTTTGAAACAAAAAATCTCGCCTGCATGGCAGACGAACAATACGTCATACCGCTTCCTGTTGTCCAGCAAAAACTCTTTGTTGAGTTACTTCGCTCCTTTGTTCAAAAAGAGTGGTAGAGCGCAACGAACGTACAAACTGTTTACTTTAAAAGATGGCGCCGACACATTACAATATTATGGTAAGGGAGAGGAGAGATGTAATGATAGCCCAACAACAGGCGGCAATGCAATCCATGATAGAATGGCTGGCTGATGAACATGAACTCGGTCGGAAACCTAGCAAGATTGAGATCGCAGGGGAATTTGATCTGCACAACATGCACTACTACATATTCAAGTATAAGAAGATAATGCTCGGAAAATGGCTCCTCGGCGTCTGCGGCGGCTATGAAACTCCGTCTGACACGGAGCATTGCGGCCATGTGTTCAGTGAGATGCAGCCCTATGATCCAGCTACTGCGGAGCAGGAAGCGATTGCGACGGTCGAAATGATCCGCGAGTATTGGATGAAGCAAGCGGCCGCTTTGGAGGCGGAACAAGCGCAAAATGATGCTGCAGAGCCTGAAAAGGAATCATCTGGCATTTTTAACGGTTTCGTTCTGCTTAACTCTTCGGAGTGCGATCTTGATCAGATCAAGTCGAACCTGCTCCAGGACTGGAACATCTCCTGTTCACCAACAGAGGGAGAAGGTCAGAACTCCGAGGAAGAAAAGGAGGGAATCCTGGTTTTTGAGGTGGAGGCCTTCACCTTGGCCGTAAGCTTTGTCGATGCTCCCATACCGGACGGCGAGGCCGAACATTACGCGCAAGGGAACTACCTCTGGCAGGAGGCCGCGGAGATCACCAAAACGCATGTGGCTCAAATCATATTGGCTGTATTTACCCGCTCCGCCTCCCCGCTCGACAGCGGAAGGCTGTATACCAAGCTGGCGGCCAGCTGCTTGAAGCTCCCGAATGCAATCGGGCTCTATTCATCCGGCACCGTCTTTCAGCCTGAACTATTTGTGGAGCTGGCCGAGATGATGAAGTCTGGAGACGAGTATCCTTTATTAAATCTGGTACATTTCGGCCTGGTCAGAACGGAAGCAGGGACGAACGGATATACGGTCGGGCTGGAGCATTTCGGCAAGGACGAATTCGAAGTGCTCGACAGTCAGGCAGCCCCTGCCGAGCTGCGCAACTTCCTGATTGATATTTCCGCTTATGTCGTAGAGCAGGACATCACTTTACGAGATGGCGAAACGATCGGCTTCACGGCTGAACAGAAGCTGCCGATTACCCGTTCTGAGGGCGTATATGTTAACGGAGACAGTCTTAAAGTCGAATTTTGATACATAAAAGAGCAGTGAAGCGTTATGCTTCCTGCTCTTTGTCGTGCTCCGACGGCTGCAACTTATTCACTCTTCTAATTTTTTCAATGCACTCATCTGCGTTAGATGCGACACATCCCGTGCTGATGAGGTAGTTGCACTATTCTTCATTTCAATCCACGCATCCGTGTAGGATGCGACATAATATCACATATAGTATCAAATAGTCAAGTGGATTTCAATCCACTGTGTTCTTCTGTGATAATGTCACCCTATAACTGTTCTGAGATAATGTCACTATGGGACAGGAGATAATGACATTGACGAAAGC
>NZ_ALKF01000149.1:0-37406 GCF_000283315.1 Paenibacillus sp. OSY-SE
TTGCAAGACCCGCGAGAAGATACGTAAAAAATATATTCAAAAAAACACTTCTTTCAAATTTGATGTCTTTATACGTTCATTTATATATACACTTTAGCGTTAAAATTCAATATTTGTATGGATTTATTCGTATCCATAAACTCTATTCAGGATAAGCAAAAAGTACTTTACCATTTGAACCAAGAAACTCGTATATTATTATTGCTGTTCTTTGAAATAGTATCAGATATATCTTACTACACATTCCTTTATACGAATATAAGCTCTTTTTTAATATCAAATTTCAAATCCCATTAATTCTTTAATACGTTTGACGTTCTTTTCTGAGGTTAATTTTTCAAGTAAAAGAAAAGCAACATCAAATCCGGTAGCTGGATTCGATGAAGTTATAATATGGCCGTCTTGAACAATAGGTACGTTCTGAACGTTTGCGCCAAATGTTTTTAATTGTTCTTTTCGATGACTAGTTGGATGGCTGTAAGTGGTTGCCTTTCTATTATATAATATTCCACTTTTACCCAAAGTTAAAGATGCTACGCAAATACTAGCAATCGGTTTTTGTCTAGAATGAAAGTACCTAATAATTTCAAGAAACCTTTCATCAAAAGCGTCATTGTAAAAACCAGCTTCTTCAAACCCTCCAGGGATAGCTAAGGCATCAAATTCTTCTAAATTTATTTCAGAAATTACTTTTTCAGGAATGATCGTAAAGTTCCAAGTGCATTTTAATTTTTTACGGAATCCGACAGTTACTAATTCTGTAGATCCATCTCCTTCCCACTTATTCCAACCAAAAACGTCTGTGAACATACTAGCTTCCACAGCTTCAAAGCCATCTGCTAATAATAACAATATTTTTTTCATTATTTAGCCTCCTTTGTTATTATTTTAGACAGAAATAAATGCTAATAACATAGGTCAGGAACGATTAATACATGGTTTAGCTTTACTTATTTAGGAGATTTGGATAGTATGCTTTATAAAAAAAGGTTGTGTACATTTGGATAAGATTGATCAGAGAATATTAAACGAATTACAGAAGAATTCTAAGATTTCAATGAAAGAGTTGGCGGAGATTGTTCATTTATCTTCACCAGCTGTCATTGAAAGAGTAAGAAAGTTAGAAGATAATCATACGATTGAAGGATATCATGCGAGTGTATCCCTAAAAAAATTAGGTCGGAACATCATGGCTCTTATATTATTTGAATCAAAGGACTGCAAAGCTTTGGCAAGTTTTTGTCACAATCATCCTGACGTATTGGAATGCTATCGGGTGGCTGGGGAAATTAGCTATATTGCAAAAGTAGCTACTAATTCTGTGGAGAGTTTAGAAATATTTATTGACGAAGCCATGAAATATGGAACACCTTCAACTAATATTGTTTTGTCATCCAATGTTAAAAAAGTAAGAAGTAATTATATAAACGAAAGTTAAAGAGAGAGGTATTGGCGTATATGGAATATCGTCAGTCGTCATCAGCCTAATAAGATTAAGTACTCCCAAAACGAAAAATGCGCTATTCTTTCTGTAGAATCATAGGAAGGGATGGCGTTTTTTGTATGTCTGTTTCTGTATCTGACGAGTAAATGACTAGATTTTTGAAGTGCTTACATTCCAAAAATCAGCTTTCACAAGAGAGCTATCCCGGTAAGTGGCCGGAAGAAAAGGAGAAGGGAGAAAAAGCTTGCAGAGTGTGGGAAAATTTCTTATTTGAAGCTATGCCAATATCGTTGAAGTACAAATGAATCTGGCACTTTGATTATGGTATTAACTCTTTAGAGACTGGATTCTGCTTCACACTCAAGGAAGTATGGGGCCAGGTAGAAGAGAGTCGTTAATTGTTTGAAAAGAAAGGGAAATCACCCTTGCTTTCCCTCTTGTCGCAGTGTACTATGTACCTAGAACACTAAGTCAATCATACGATGGAGAAGGGAGATATCCATGACACATTCGTTTCAGCATTCACAGCCGATATACACCCAGATCATGGATATATTCTTCCAGCGTATATGCAGGGGGGAGCTCGGGCCTGGCGACAAGCTGCCGTCGGTAAGGGATACGGCAGTTGAAGTAGGCGTTAATCCGAATACCATTCAACGTTCCTATATGGAGATGGAAAGGCGTGGCGTAGTGGAGACGAGAAGAGGCCAGGGGACATTCGTGACAGCGGATATCGAGCTGCTGGAGCGTCTCCGGCAGGAGCTCTCCCGCAATCAGATTTTCCTCTTCCTCGAGAGCATGAGGCAGCTCGGCCACACTCCGCACGATATTATGAGCATGATCAACAGCAGCATGCAGGCAAAGGGGGATACCAAATCTTGAGCTTAGTTACATTTGAGCAAGTCCGTTATAAGAAGGTGCTCCACGATTTGAGTTTCTCTGTGCCGCATGCCGGCATTATCGGTCTGATCGGGGCGAACGGGAGCGGCAAATCAACTGTACTCCATCTGATAGCCGGTCTGGTCCGTCCAGCGCAAGGACGCATCTTCATGAACGGGGAACCGGTCGGCCGACAAACGAGAGAACAGGTGGCCTTCTCACCTGAACGCGAGTGGCTGTATCCGTTCTTTACCGTCCAGCAGTCACTGCAGTTGGCTGCCCAGCTGTATACGGACTTTCAGACTGCCAAGGCGGAAGCGCTAACCCGACGTTTTAATTTGAACGCGGATAAAGAAGTCAGGTATCTGTCGAAGGGTAACCGCGCAAGGCTGCAGGTGATCTTGACGCTGAGTCGTTCAGCGCCGCTGCTCATCATGGATGAGCCGCTCTCGGGCCTTGACCCTATCACCAGGGAGCATCTGCTTGAAATGATGGCGGAGCATACGGAGTTGGAGAAGCAGTCGATTATTGTATCGACCCATGAGGTGGCGGAGATCGAGCTGTACCTGGATCATCTGCTGTTCATGCAGGATGGAAGGATGCTCGTTTCGGAAATTGTGGAGGACCTCCGCGAATCAAGAGGCATGAGTGTACTGGATGTCATGAGGGAGGCGCTGTTGTGAAAGCTTACCGGTTTCTATTACCCAAAGATATGCGCCAATCCCGATTCGCCTTCGTGCTCTCCTTCTCGATGCTGATGTTTCTGCAGCTGGGCTGCTTCCTGCTGGCACACGGGGTTGAGCCCGGGCTTGCAACCGTCCTTGCTATATTTGTCACGTATTTGAGCGCCTTCCTGCTGCCTGTTCTATACCTTCAATCGCTGCAGGTAGAATGGAAAACCCATTCGGTTTATTACTGGATTAATTCATCGTATTCCGGTTATCCGGTCCTGCTGTCGAAGCTGACCGTAGCGGCGGCGCAAACGGTGCTCATCATGGCGGCATCCTCTGCTGCCATGCTCGGCATCTATACTTACGAGGTTCATGTCATCGGCAAGCTCACCGGCATCTCACAGAAAATGAAGCCGCTGCTGGCGGAGACGTACCGGATGGATGCCATCATGCTGTTATACGCTGTTATGTTCAGCTTCGGCCTCGGCTTTCTGTTCCTTGCCGGCAAGGCCGTGCGTTATGGATCCGTACCGGCATTTGTAGTCTTGTGTGCCGTTCTGGCAGCCAGTGTCGGCTCGATGCTCGGCGGATGGTTCGAATGGCTGCCGTTCCGGCTGCCGCTTGGTATCAGACTGGCGAATGACAGTCTGGCAGCGGAGTATGCCACATACTCGCTTGGCGGTCTGCTCTTCCTGCTTGTGCTCGCCCTGGCCCTTCTAGCGGTGAATAGCTGGCTGCTGAAGGGAAGAGTCCAGGTCACGAACTGACCTGGACTCCCACATGCCTTTCATCCGGTTAACCCTAAACCTGTACGATATACCACTGACAAAACACCGGCAGCTTGCGCATGAGCGGCCGTTACTTCCAACACCGACCCAACAACACTTCCAAATCAGTCCCGCACATGCTGTCATAACCCGCAAGGAAGCAGCACACCAAAATCGACCACACCATTGATTGTACACAAGCACCCAAAACCCGTCATAGACGGACCATTACACGAACATACAGAGGAAACACGAAACATTTGCAGGCATAGATGCTTCTTGAAGCTTCAAGCGGTTCCCGGAGCCGTTACATTGGAGAGGAGAATGATAGTAAGATGGAGCTGGCAATCAATCAGGTGAGCAAGCAGTACAAGGGGAACTTCTGGGCACTCAAGGACTTTAACCTGAGGTTGGAGCCTGGCGTGCTTGGGCTGCTTGGGGAGAACGGAGCAGGAAAATCGACGCTGATGCGGATTATATCCACCATCACGGACGCTACCAATGGGGCGGTTCATTGGAACGGTATTGATATCTCCAAGAAGCCCAACGAAATCCGCAGAGTTCTCGGCTATCTGCCTCAAGATTTCGGTGTCTATCCAAATCTCAACGCGGTAGAATTTCTGGAATATATTGCGGCAATCAAAGGCATAAGCAAGCGGACAGCGAAGAAGCGGATCGATGAGCTTCTGCAGCTCGTCAATCTGACGCATGCCCGTAAACGGCCGATCGGGGGATTCTCCGGCGGGATGAGACAACGCGTCGGGATTGCCCAGGCGCTTCTCAATGACCCGCAAATTCTCATTGTCGATGAGCCGACGGTCGGATTGGATCCGATTGAACGTGTCCGCTTCCGCAACCTGCTGTCCGACTTGTCGGGCGAGCGGATCATTATTTTCTCTACGCATATCGTCTCTGATGTGGAAGCGACGGCCGGCAGTATTGCGATCATATCGAAGGGGAAGCTGATGCATCACTCTGATCCGGATACGCTTCTGCAGACGGTGGAGGGCAAGGTGTGGGAGGTTATCGTCTCAGAACAGGATGTCCAGGCGCTGCGCATACAGTGGATTATCAGCGGCACAATCCGTAGCGGCAAGGGCATTCAGGTGAGAATCGTATCAGATACCAAGCCTGCACCAGATGCAAGACTAATTACACCAGCTATGGAGGACGCTTATCTGTACTGCATTTCTGACAGCCGGGGAGGAAGCCGGAATGACTAGCTTTCGCTCCCTCTATCATATCGTCCGGGCGGACTTCTACGAACGGACACGCAGCTACGGGTTTCTTGTAACGATTGTTCTGACTATTCTTGCGGCTTATTTCTTCGTTCCGTTCACAGATGCCAAGTACGGCGTGGTCATGATTAACGAGCACCGGGGCATCTACAATTCCGCCTGGATTGGCGCCACCGTGGTCATGTCGACGGTCACGATTTTGAGCCTAATCGGCTTCGCGCTTGTGAAGAATGCTATTGACCGCGACCGGATGACCCGTGTGGGGCAAATTATTGCCACAACACCGATCAGCAAATTCGGCTATCTGTTTGGTAAGTTTGTGAGTAACTTTATTGTGCTGACGATTATCGTGTTTATCGCTTTTCTGGCGTCGATCGCCATGCAGTTGATTCGCAATGAGGATACGACGATCCGGCTGCTGGACCTTCTGCTTCCGTTTCTTCTCGTTGCTTTGCCTTTGATGGCGCTTGTAGCGGCACTGGCTGTGCTGTTCGAGGCAACACGCGTGTTGAGCGGCGGAGTTGGCATTATTGTTTACTTCTTCCTCTGGTCCCAGGTCTTCCTGAATTATGGGGTAACCGTGCAGATGGGCAATCTGGCCCTCAGCAGTCCTATGGGACTGGAAGTGTTCTATGATAGCATGATCGATACGTTCCGTGAACAGAAGAATGTTACAGGGCTCGTGGAGCGGGCAGACGGCATCATTGAGCTTGACCGGCCTCTGGAAACCTTTGTCTGGAGCGGTGTCGACTGGTCATCTGAGGTTATAGCGGGTCGTCTAGCCTGGGTTGTAATCGCCATTGCTGTGGTGCTGCTGGCGGCCTTAGTTTTCAGAGGGTTTGATAAGGTGATGGCGAAGGATTCCTTCGAACTCTTCAGTCTGTTCAGGAGGAAAAGGAAGGGCGACAAAAATGAGGGCTGGGAATCAAGCGGCGGCTTGACGGCCAAGGCCCTATCAGGCATATCGCTTCAGTTCAGCTTCTTCAACCTGCTGCGGTATGAGCTGTGGCTGATGCTGAAAGGACAGAAGTGGTGGTGGTATCTGGTTGCCTTCCTCTTCATAGCAGGAGATCTGCTGCTGCCGCTTGATATAGTAAGAAGTATGCTCGGACCACTCACTTGGGTATGGCCGATTCTAATCTGGTCTTCTATGGGCGTTCGCGAGCTGCGCAACAATACACGGGATATTGTGTTCTCCAGTATGTATCCACTTGAGCGTCAGATTCCGGCAACCTGGTTTGCGGGCTTTATCATCGCGCTCGGTACGGGAATCGGCTTTGGTATTCAGCTTCTCCTTGAAGGCGATATGGGTGGTCTTTTTGCCTGGTTCGTAGGAACCATGTTCATTCCTACACTTGCGCTTGCTTTAGGTATATGGACGCGGACAAATAAAACCTTCGAAGTAGTTTTCCTGGTCATCATGTTTGTGGGTGTTATGAACCAGCTGCAGATCTTCGATTTTATGGGCAGCATGGATTCATCGGCTGGGAAGGGCATGCCGCTTATCTATTTGGTCGTAACTCTCATTCTGCTTGCGGCTGCTGTAGTAGGAAGACGAAACCAGCTTCAGCGTTAACGAGAACAAGCATTTAACCAGTAGTGCACACCGAGACTTTATCTTCGCAGTAATAAGAGTATGTCGATTTAGGAAACAGAAGGTACACCTCCTGTTTACACTGGCGGCAGAGCTCAGCTCCATCCGCTCGGTTGCATTCTGCGGGATATCAACTGGGTATTCGGATATACGAAGAGGGAAGCCGCCGGAAATGTTCATACAAGCGGTGGACGCTTGGCTGCGGCGTAATTCGGGCCGTTTTGACCGCATTATCTTTTGAACCTGAGGACCGGGCCGCTTATTCACGCATTTTCCACGAGGGATCGATCGCAGACGGCAAGTAAGGGGATTTTAAAGGCTTTCTCGGAAACAAGTCATTTACAGGCTGCTGCTGATGCGCTTCGGGAAGCGGACTGCGTATTGATTGGCGCCGGTGCCGTACCGTCCGAACTTCGGAGGCCCGATGTTTCTCAATGTGCGTGTAAATTGGTATTTCATTGAAAAACCATACGAGCCGCAACGGGATCGGTTCATGTTTTGGCTGCAGCAGACCTCAAGCTGTGCCTCATTGAGCTGTGTCGGATTCAACACGCCCAGCGTCATTCGCTGGCCAATGGAAAGCATCAAGCACCAGCACCCGAATGCAACGCTTTTTCGTATCAACTGCGAGCATTCCCAGTTTCCCGAAGGAGTCAGGGAGAAGGCGTTCTCCTTCGCCATGAACGATGGTACAGTGAAGCGTTATCCGTCGCGGGATATGCGATGACCCTTCTCGCATGTCTGCAAGCGGTTCGAGGTCAGCGGAAAGTCGTAATTGAGGGAGATCCTGAGCATGCATTGACCAAGCAAATCATTGCCGCCGTTTAACAAGCGTACGCGCCGAATACGGCGATCGTCTATAAGCTGGATAATAAGATCGAACCTGCTGCATACGTATACGCAGATTATGCTTGCCAGGCACCGATCCATGATGTGGAGTCGCTGCTGGAACAGTTGAAGAGCACGTAATCGCCACAATGCGGCTGATAGGGAAGGATGCCTCTCGTATAAATAAACGGGGGCATTTTGGTGATTTCAGTAAGTTCTTTCATTGACAAAATATAACTGTAATACTACTATAGGAAATAGATTTTTCAGAGAAAGATTACTTCACTTCTGTACCTACTTACCAACCACCACAACACGATGCTTCATCTTCACGCTTCTATTGCTTTTCGTTTTTACAATTCTATCCTTTTGTGATTTGTTGCTGCTTTTCTTTGGCTGTTATGCTGTATCTTGTTCATCGTTGACAAGTAGTAAGTCAACATCTACTAGAGTGGGAGGATTCAAAAATGGAAAATACGAAAATACAAGATTATATTGAGAGTAATCAGCAGCAATGGGATGAAGAGTACAAATCCAACGTATGGGATTATTTATCGGATATTACGGAATACGCCAGATACTCAGTTGTGTACGGTTACATAAGAAAGTTTATTGCAGAAGAGGGCATTCTGGATATGGGGTGCGGTACCGGAATATTGTACGATATACTTCTAGACAGCGAGAAAGAAGGATATACGGGCGTAGACCTTTCTCAGGAAGCGATCAAGATGGCATCGACCAAAACGTCAAAGAACATTTTCCACTGCGGGGACATTAATCATTATGTGCCTGAGAAGCAATATGATGTTATCGTGTTTAACGAATCGCTGCATTATGTGCCCAACACGCCAAGCAAGCTTCTTGACTATTCCAAATTTTTGACTTCTAATGGCGTTATCGTTTCTTCCTTGTATTCTCACAAGAACACCGAAGATCCCGCCTTTGCTATGATTGAACATAAGATCGTGGAAATGGAGCAGTGCGGTTTATTTGAGGTCTTGGACAAGGTGAGCGTATTTAATCACAACGCCGGATTGAAATGGTACGTCCATCTTCTGAAGACAAAGAATGTATAGGTGTCTGACCTTACTTCTTGCATGATTTCGTGAGCAACAGCGGACTTTTAGAACAAATTCTATAGGTTTACAGGATAGATAAAGAAGAGCCGTCTCTAAGTTCAATAAGGACTTTGGAAGACAGCTCTTTTGTACATTTCAAGTGTTATCAAGTTGTCGTGATTGCATAAGAAGGAAGTGTGACGATGGATGGACAAGAGATTTCGATTCTTGCAAGAGGAGACTTGTTGGATTTGAATGATAACTACACGCTAAAGCAGGTCAACGCTTGTGACGAAAATAGAACGCAGCCCTAATCTAGCTGCGTTCACGGTTTCTCACTATTTCAGTCCAGTAACATTGTCATGCCGTTTCCACTGGACAATCTTTAGTTCTTAGTCAGCAATATTAATTTTCTTCCTGTATGTATCCCTGTCTTCCAGCGTAGTAAGGTTCTCCCGGATCGATGTCGATAACGACGCGATGCGGGGCGGCTAGTGCGTATTGATGCTCGCAACGCCAACGCATGTCTTCGGTGAATCCAATCGTTTCCCCGTCATTGATTACGTCTCCTTGATTAAACAAATAGTATCCGATATTCGCTAAATGTCCGGCAACCTCATCAGGATCAAGATCATAATAATGACACTGAACATCGGGAATACCCAGTGCAGCTAGTCCTATTGAATCCATCAAGCCCTCTGCCCGTCCGCTTCCAGTCCCTTCAACATTATAGAATCGTATATTCATCGCACCATATAACAGGGCACCCTCTTCAATCGCAGCCAAATACGCTTTAGGCTCTACAAGCTTGTCGCTCTCCCGAAAGTAAATCGCATCACAAGGAGCCGCTTCCAGAAGCGCTTGGAGTACGCCAGTGAACAGCTGTAATCTTGATTTGGGGTCAAGTCCTGATGCCATCATGTCTACCAGAAGCAGCGAATAGTTGCATTCGTGTAGAGTCTGAGCGGCTTCCTGCCAATGCCAGGATTGCTGAATAGCCGTTTCGTAGTCCGAAGCCGGACGATTGTCCATGTTCATCAAGCTGGTCTGGGCAGGCATTTCTCCTTCCGCATATTGAACCATGTAGTTTAAATGAAAGAAATGAAGCATGTTATCCTTATCAACTTCGTTCGCTTCCCAAACAGCTAGCCTTGCGGCATCCGTTTCCTGTTGTTCTGGATGTTCTATTTTACCGGTGTAACGCTCCACTTTCTCATAGAGAAAATTTCGATCCAGCTCTGGCTGCCGCTTGTATTTTAGTTCAACCGCATAGACCCGCGCAAACCCAAAGTCTCTCTCTTCCTCACGTACATCCTTCATATTTGGTCTTGTCTCCTTCGTGAATTCATTATTATAGTCGGCCACATGCCGTCTTTCCTTCATTCAGATAGAATACGCGATGTTCAATATGATAAGCAGGCTCATCTATCCCCACAAAAAAATATAGCATGCCGCTAGTCGGAAGCAGCGACGAATCGTCATGCTTCGCCAAATCTTTCAGATTGAGTTGCACTAAAAAAGTCATAGGCGTTATATCGATGGATCTATTATATAGTATCCTAGCAGGCTCTTCTAGAGATGAACACTATGGAACGGAGATTGAGTATGCGGTATACTGAAGCACAAATCAAACAACTTGAAATAAATTCTAATGATCGATGCGTACTTCTTCAGCAAATTATTAGTCGTATGGGAATAATACCAGTTAAGGTACAGCATCTTGAACTTTTGCGTTTATTTCAATATGTCCCCTTGAACAAGGGAGGGAGGATATCATGAATTCCAAATATATAGCGGGAATATCCTTAATTGTGATGGCCGCAGGCTTCGTGGTTACACTCATGCTGCCTGATTATTTATGGATACTGCTTCTGCAGGGCGGCTTCGAAGCAGGTCTTGTGGGCGGGATCGCTGACTGGTTCGCAGTTACGGCGCTCTTTCGACATCCGATGGGTATTCCCATTCCCCATACCTCATTGCTCTTAAAGAATAAAGATCGGATTGTTCAATCTTTCGTATCTGCTATAGAGACGGAGCTCTTGAACAAAGAGAGCATTGAGAAGAAGCTTCGCGGATGGAATCTTGTGGAGCGGGTAACTGCGGTTGCTACGCAGGCCGTTCAGAAGAAGAAGGCTCGCAGACAAGTGCTGGATCGTGCGATACATCTTGTTGAAAGGCTTCCTGTAGAGAAGCTTGCTCCCGTCGTTAAGTCAGGGTTAGCTTCTTATGTACGGGAAATAGAGCTTCATCAAGCATTTGACCAGCTTGCCACCTATCTCATCAAGGAGAGTTATGATGAGAAAGCGCTCGACTACGTGCTCGAAGAGGCGGAGTCATGGGCTCGACGTCTAGAGACGAAGCGCATGCTTGGCAGATTGGCGAATGAGAAGCTGGCGGAAGTGAAGCTTGGCGGACTGAAGGGGTTTGCATTTCAAGCCTTCGCAGGCTTCATGGACGAGGATAAGCTCGGCCAATTGCTGCAAGGCATGATTACTTCATCCCTGCAAGACTGGAAGGATGACGATAATGAATCCCGCGCAATGATTATCCGTGAGATTCGTGTGCAGGTCTTCCAGCTTGCTATGCATGAGGAGAAGGTGGGGCGACTAAAGACCTGGCTGCTCGAGCATATCCAGCATGAACGTTTTGACGAGACGATTAAGGAACGTTTGGAAGAGATCCGCACGATGGCGCTTCATGCCTTAGCCCGTGAACACGACACGGGGGGCCGAATCGTTCTCCAAGTTTACCGTGCTGCCGCTCAACAGTTGAAGGCGAATCCGGAATGGATCCATGAGAGCGAGAATCGAGTCAGTCAAGCTGTCGTCGCTATCGTTGAGAAGAACCATTATCGTATCGGTCAGCTGGTAACAGAAAATATAAATCAAATGGACGATGAAGCGCTAATTGAGATGCTCGAAGGCAAGATCGGCAAGGATTTGCAGTGGATTCGCGTCAATGGCGCCTTGTGCGGATTTGTCATCGGATTGCTTCTAGCGGCAATTCAGCTGTTCCTTTAAATCAAGATAGAGTCTGTCGATAGCGGCAGGCTCTTTTGTTCTGCAGGTTGCAGAAACAATCTCCCATTTGTGATGTATCGTGCAAATCGTGAACAAAAGTGCATAAATCAAGGCGATATCAAGATAATAAGACCAACTGGAACGTCTTTATTAATGCACATGCGATGGTTACGCTTATTTGGTGAAAAAGCAAGCCTGTATGGACATTATGGACGTATCCTTTGTTTTTACCAGAACACTTGTGACAGGAGTAACATACATTTCTGAACCTCGACTAATATGTAAGTAAACTTAGTATGAGTAAAGTGAGGCAGCAATCGATATGGCTAGTAAAGTAAAACGGTTATTGATCGGAAAACCAATGAAGAGTGCAGAGCTTGAAGGAGAGAAGCTTGGCAGATTAAAGGCGTTGGCGGTATTATCCTCTGATGCTTTATCGTCTGTCGCTTACGGTACCGAGCAAATTCTGATTGTTCTACTTGCCGTAGGGACAGTGGCCTTCTGGTACTCCATTCCGATCTCGATTGCCGTGCTTGCCTTATTATTGATTCTGGTCTCATCTTATCGTCAGACGATATTTGCCTATCCTACAGGAGGAGGCGCTTATATTGTTGCTAAAAATAATCTTGGAGTATCAACGGGACTACTTGCGGGCGGTTCACTCCTCATTGACTACATCCTGACCGTGGCAGTAAGCTCATCGGCAGGAACGGATGCGATTACATCTGCTTTTCCTGCGCTTCATAATTACAAGGTCTTGATTGCAATCTTGATGATTACGTTTCTGACCATCATGAATCTAAGAGGGGTGACGGAATCGGCATCGGTGCTTGCGATCCCGATCTATTTATTTGTGATTGCGATCTTTATCCTGATCTTGTCGGGTGTGGTCAAGTACATTACGGGTGGGGCAGTGGCTGCTGCACCGGATATGGAAGCAGCCTCGACGAATATTAGCCTATTCCTGCTGCTGAAGGCCTTTAGCTCAGGCTGTTCGGCGTTGACAGGGGTAGAGGCCATGTCGAATGCGGTTCCGAACTTCAGGGAGCCATCGGAGAAAAATGCTGCAGCTACGCTTGCGATGATGGGCGGGATTCTCGGCGTTATGTTCCTTGGGATAAGCCTCTTAGCCTATTGGTATGGAGTCGTTCCAAACGGCAAAGAAACGGTCGTTTCACAGATCGCGGGGGCTGTGTTTGGACGAGGAATGGTCTATTACCTTATCCAAGGGGTAACGGCGTTGATCCTGTTTTTGGCTGCAAATACGGCGTACGCCGCCTTTCCGCTGCTAGCCTATATGTTGGCGAAGGACAAATTCATGCCCCGCATGTTCTTGGTTCGAGGGGATCGATTGGGATTTTCGAATGGCATTATTATTCTGGGTGTGCTTTCTGCTTTGCTTGTCCTGATCTTCGGTGGGGATACATCAAGCCTAATTCCGCTTTATGCGATTGGGGTATTTATCCCATTTACGCTGTCCCAGCTTGGGATGATGATAAGATGGATGAAGCTGAAGCCTCCGGGCTGGTTATGGAAATTCGCGGTGAATACCGTGGGTATGCTAACTACGCTCATGATTACAATGATCTTCCTGATTACAAAGTTCAGTCAGGTGTGGATGGTCTTTATCTTCCTGCCAACCGTGATGTACATCTTTCATAAGATTCATAAGCATTATCTCATTACGGCAGATGAGCTTCGCATTGATATTCATACCGAGAAGCCGAAGGCCAAAGGAAATACTATCATTGTCCCGGTGGCCGGCATAACGCGAGTCGTCATGCATTCCCTTAGTTATGCCAAGTCGATGACGGATCATGTGGTTGCCGTCTATGTGGGCTTCAATGATGAGGATATCAAGCTGATGGAGAAGAAGTGGGCGGAATGGGATCCTGGAGTCCGACTAATTGTACATCGTTCCAGCTATCGCAGTGTGATTCGTCCGTTAGTGAAGTTCGTGGATACCGTCGAATGGAAGCAATCGGAGAACGATCATGTTACGATCTTGATTCCTCAGTTCATACCGCGCCATTGGTGGGAGAACATCTTGCACAATCAGACGAGTATTATGCTGCGTGCCTATTTCATCAATCGCAAGGATGTCGTGATTACGACCGTCCCTTATCATTTTCAGCAATAATGAGGGAGGCATGAAGGACATTCGGACAAGTTGCTGAAGAAGCAATACTAAAATTATAAAAACAAAGAACCGCCGTGGATTTAAACTTTGGCAGACGGCTCTTCGCGTATGGCTAGCGCTGATAAATTTGCCGATAACGGGCAGGAGTTATGCGTTCGAATTTCTTGAACGTCTTAATAAAATAGCTAGGTTCGCTAAATCCCAATTCGTTGCTAATTTGAGAGATAGACAGGTCGGTCGTCTCTAAAATTTGTTTGGCCCATTCCATTTTCAACCGCGGAATGAACACAGAAAAGTTTTCTCCGGTCTCCTTCGTAAAAATGCGGCTGAAGTAACTGGGGCTCACATGGCAAAGCGCGGCCATGTCCGCTAATTTCACGTTCTCGCTTTTATGAGTGTAAATATAATCGAATGCCGGTTGAAGAATGGCGTTGGCAGATATCTTTTGCTGATTGGACATTTTACTGATTTGACTATCGATCAGTGTATTTTCCAATTCGTTCTTGATCGATTGAATGCTGCGGTACGAATGCTCGGCAAGAGAATCGATAACAGGCTTATTGCTCGTTAACGCTTGCCGGTACATATCGATCGTTGCATTTTTATTGATCGCTTCTTCCACGATATAATTGCACAAATGATACAGCATTTCCGAGATTGTCGTGACTTCGTCATAAGACAAGACCGGGAGAGAAGTATAATCTTGTTCCAGGCTAAGGAACTTTTTATCGGCATCGGCATTGGAGGGACGAGTGACGATTTGTTCAAGTTCCATCGGATTGTCGCGCAGCTTGACCTGTCCCGCCATGATGGCCCCCATATACTGATTATGAACAATAATCGGGATGGCAATATCGACAATATTGTAATGGCATAAATAGATATAAGGCTTGTTCAACCGAACAGCCTCCAGGCCGCCCCTTGCGTCGCACTTCTGGCAGTATTGAGACAGTGCCTCGTCTTTGCGAATCGCTTGACAGAAGCTTTGGCAGTGGCTGTGCTGGGTAACGGGCACACCTTTATAGTCGGTTGTAATAACGGCCATTTTGGTAACCAAAGAGAGTGAGTCCTGCAGCTTCTGCCATTTCTCCATATCAATGATGCTTTCCAAATTAAAACGTGAGTTCACGATGACCTATTCTCCTTTTGTCCGCTTCGCATCATTATAGCATAATAATCGGATAGAAAGACAAGATAATACCATTTTCGAGGTTTAGGATAAGATAATACGATGAGATAGCGCTTTATTTTGCAGGAATAGTTCAATGATCTTGTACTCGGCCGCCACTATAATGGAGATACAATAACACAGAGGAGGATTACGCACATGAGAAAAGCGTTTATAAGTCCATCAAAATATGTACAAGGTGAAGATGAACTATTCAACCTGGGTTATTTCATCAAAACATTCGGAGAATCGGCTCTTCTGATTGCCCATGCCGATGATGTGCAACGTGTGAAGCAGAAGCTCGAACATACAATGGAAAAATACGGTGTTACAATAGTTGAGAGCGGTTTCAGTGGAGAGTGCTCTCGCCAAGAAGTAAAGCGATTGCAGCAGCTTGCGATTGAACATAACTGTTCTTGCACCATTGGACTAGGCGGAGGCAAAGCTATCGATACCGCGAAATGCGTAGCAGAGGGCGATGCGTTGATCATCGTACCGACCATTGCAGCGACGGATGCACCGACAAGCCATTCCGCGGTTCTTTACTCGCCGGAAGGCGAGTTTGACGACTACGCTTACTTCAAACAAAGCCCAAGTGTTGTAATGATTGATACAACTGTTATTGCCAATGCGCCTACACGCTTCCTGGTCGCGGGGATGGGGGATGCGCTGTCCACCTACTTTGAAGCGAGAGCAACCGCAAATTCTTATTCGAATGTGAATGCAGGGTTGCCATGCGGCGCTAACGGGGGAGTAAGTCCAGCTAAAGGGACAAAAGCAGCTCTTGCTCTTGCCAAGCTGTGCTATGAGACGTTGCTGGAGGACGGAGCTAAAGCGAAAACATCCTGTGATGCGAACTTGGTTACGCCAGCGCTTGAAAATATTATTGAAACAAACATCCTGTTGTCCGGCTTAGGCTTTGAGAGCGGCGGTCTGGCAGCTGCGCATGCTATTCACAATGGCTTGACTTCTCTGGAAGGCACCCACTCGTATTATCATGGCGAGAAAGTGGCCTTTACGACATTGGTGCAATTGGTTCTGGAAAATGCAAGCACGGCAGAAATCAATGAAGTGTTGCAGTTCTGCGTAAGCGTAGGCCTTCCGGTGTGTCTGGCCGATATCGGCGTAACGAGTGTGACGAACGACGAATTGCGGAATGTGGCCCAAAAAGCTTGCATACCAGAAGAATCGATTCATTCCATGCCTTTCCCGGTTAATGAAGAGATGGTAGTGGCTGCGATTCGAGTAGCGGACCACATCGGACAGCAATATAAACAAAAGGGTGAGTAAATGTGAAAAAGATCATCAATAAGCCGGAGACGCTGGTCAGAGAAATGTGCAACGGCATGGTGCTTGCACATCCTGAACTGGAGTTTAACAGCAAATATAAGATCATTAAGAAAAGAGATATGAACCAAGACAAGGTAACTTTGATCAGCGGCGGAGGAAGCGGCCACGAGCCCGCTCATGCCGGATTTGTCGGGAAAGGGATGCTGGATGTGGCGGTCTGCGGAGACGTATTTGCCTCCCCATCCCAGATTCAAATTTATCAAGCGATCAAAGCTTCAGCCAGTAAAAAGGGCACACTGCTCATTATTAAAAATTACAGCGGCGACATTATGAATTTCAAAAATGCAGCACATCTGGCAGGGGAAGACGGGGTACTTGTCGATTATGTCAAAGTGGACGACGACATTGCGGTAGAAGACAGTCTATATACGGTCGGCAGAAGAGGCGTGGCGGGGACTGTACTTGTTCATAAGATTGCCGGCGCAGCCGCTGAAGAGGGAAAAGAGTTAGCTGAAGTGAAGGAAATTGCCCAAAAAGCGATAGATAATACGAGAAGCATAGGCTTTGCCCTTACTTCGTGCACTGTTCCGGCTAAAGGAACGCCGACATTTGAGCTAAAAGATAATGAAATCGAATATGGCGTGGGCATTCACGGTGAACCAGGCATTCGCAGAGAACAGAATGTATCTGCCGATGAGCTGGCGAAGAAAATGGTCACGGATTTGTTCCGCGATATGAAAATAAGCGGCAGCTCGCAGGCTGAAATCGCCGTGTTAGTTAACGGGTTCGGCGGATCACCACTGCAAGAATTGTGTTTGTTGGCGAACGCGGTTGTTCGGGAAATCCGTAACCACAACGTTCCCATCTTTAAAGTATTTGTCGGCAACTACATGACAAGTATAGACATGGCAGGCGCTTCCGTGTCCATGATCAGATTAGATGAACAATTAAAACATTATCTGGAAGCTAGTTGCGATACGCCAGCGCTTCAAGTGACAGGGCCGTTCAGCCCGCTGCGTATTGAAGAAGCACCAGTGGAGTCGCCAGAGAATCAAGCCGTATCCTATCGATGTGAGACAGATCAGCAATATGCCAAGATCGAACGGAATACCTTCTCGTTACACAATCTGATCTATCTGACGGACAAGATGAGTGAGATTATTATTGAAAATGAAGTTCCTTTCTGCGAACTGGACTCGCATGCAGGCGACGGCGACTTTGGCATGAGTGTCGCAAAGGGCTTTAAGCAGTTAAAGAGAGAATGGCATGAGATTATGGAACACCACACCGGAAGTATTGGCGAGTTTCTAAATGCATGCTCGCTCATCATTATGGAGCATTGCGGTGGCGCTTCCGGACCGATCTGGGGATCGGCATATCGAGCGGCCAGCAAATATGCGGGAGACAGTACTGAATTAACTGTCGCCGAATTTGCGGGTATGATGAAGGCCGTTGTCAAAGGCATCCAGGATACGGGCGAACGTTCTTTCGGAAGAGGAGCCGTAGTCGGAGATAAAACCTTGATTGACGCGCTGGCACCATTCGCCGATGCATGGGAGCAATGTGCAATAGAGGGCGACGATATCAAGACCGCATCAGCCAAAGCTGCAGAAGCCGCAGTTCAAGGAGCGAAGCATACAGAGTCGATCGTTGCCAGAATGGGAAGAGCGGGAACGGTTGGAGAACGAAGCTTGGGGTATCCGGACGCCGGTGCCTATGCATTAGGTGTTATTTTCACGGAGTTAGCTCAGGTGTTAGAATAAATGGATAACATCGCTTAGAGCGGGGAGTCGGTTTCTCGGATTTCCTAGATGCAGCCTGTTAGTAAATAACATTTGAAATATATGAAACCGGAGCGCAAGCAAACAGCGCTTCGGTTTCTTTATAAGGCAGCGTGTAAAATCCAAATGATCTTAAGTCCTATCAAAAAGGAGTTTCCAGTAAAGTTGTCGAATGGACTATGATTATTACTCAGATTAGCATTCAGCATAACTATTGCAGTCTAAATATTGCCGTGAAGACAGAACAGGAAGCTGAGGGTATTATTAATTCATCACATATCTGCAACCCTGTGGATTGGCTCCCGTGGGGAACAGAGGCGTTTCCATAGGGCAGGTCGCGAAGGAAAGCCAGTATTCCTAATCTATAGAGTGAGTCTAGATTTAATCACAAAATAGGGGTTCTACCACATAGCTATCAACTTAAAATGACAACTATAGTATTCCTTTTATTGTTATTATAAACTGATATAAGAAGTATCCCGCAAAACCTATTAAAATAAATCCAGCGATTATGGATACCCATTTTATCATTGTTTGACTCATTACTTTTCTTGTTACCGCAACAATTGCAAGTAGACCAACATCATGGACTAGGATACCAGTTAAAATACCCGCCCCGACGATTAAAAATTTTGCCGGTTGTGTCGTATCATAAGAATCAGAAAGTACAGCTCCAAAAACGGAAATCCAAAACACGAGATTTCCTGGTGAAAAAGCTACGAGTAAGCCATTACGATATGAGCTAAGAAATGATCTGTTTGGTTTATCACCAGCTAACGTAATATCTTGATCTGAGTTTTTTATGGAATCATAGTCTAAAAGTGCTAAGAAACATGCGCCAATAAGCCACATTGGTATTTGAATGTAAGGTAAAGCAAGTACAGAAGCCAACCCCATATATAATGCAATAATTAATCGATTGCCATTCCATCTAATCCTACAGCCCAACCATGCATAAAACCTTTTTTCAGACCTTGCTTCGTCATTTCAACTGTCATTGCTCCTACAGGCATTGCAATTGCAAGACCCGCGAGAAGATACGTAAAAAATATATTCAAAAAAACACTTCTTTCAAATTTGATGTCTTTATACGTTCATTTATATATACACTTTAGCGTTAAAATTCAATATTTGTATGGATTTATTCGTATCCATAAACTCTATTCAGGATAAGCAAAAAGTACTTTACCATTTGAACCAAGAAACTCGTATATTATTATTGCTGTTCTTTGAAATAGTATCAGATATATCTTACTACACATTCCTTTATACGAATATAAGCTCTTTTTTAATATCAAATTTCAAATCCCATTAATTCTTTAATACGTTTGACGTTCTTTTCTGAGGTTAATTTTTCAAGTAAAAGAAAAGCAACATCAAATCCGGTAGCTGGATTCGATGAAGTTATAATATGGCCGTCTTGAACAATAGGTACGTTCTGAACGTTTGCGCCAAATGTTTTTAATTGTTCTTTTCGATGACTAGTTGGATGGCTGTAAGTGGTTGCCTTTCTATTATATAATATTCCACTTTTACCCAAAGTTAAAGATGCTACGCAAATACTAGCAATCGGTTTTTGTCTAGAATGAAAGTACCTAATAATTTCAAGAAACCTTTCATCAAAAGCGTCATTGTAAAAACCAGCTTCTTCAAACCCTCCAGGGATAGCTAAGGCATCAAATTCTTCTAAATTTATTTCAGAAATTACTTTTTCAGGAATGATCGTAAAGTTCCAAGTGCATTTTAATTTTTTACGGAATCCGACAGTTACTAATTCTGTAGATCCATCTCCTTCCCACTTATTCCAACCAAAAACGTCTGTGAACATACTAGCTTCCACAGCTTCAAAGCCATCTGCTAATAATAACAATATTTTTTTCATTATTTAGCCTCCTTTGTTATTATTTTAGACAGAAATAAATGCTAATAACATAGGTCAGGAACGATTAATACATGGTTTAGCTTTACTTATTTAGGAGATTTGGATAGTATGCTTTATAAAAAAAGGTTGTGTACATTTGGATAAGATTGATCAGAGAATATTAAACGAATTACAGAAGAATTCTAAGATTTCAATGAAAGAGTTGGCGGAGATTGTTCATTTATCTTCACCAGCTGTCATTGAAAGAGTAAGAAAGTTAGAAGATAATCATACGATTGAAGGATATCATGCGAGTGTATCCCTAAAAAAATTAGGTCGGAACATCATGGCTCTTATATTATTTGAATCAAAGGACTGCAAAGCTTTGGCAAGTTTTTGTCACAATCATCCTGACGTATTGGAATGCTATCGGGTGGCTGGGGAAATTAGCTATATTGCAAAAGTAGCTACTAATTCTGTGGAGAGTTTAGAAATATTTATTGACGAAGCCATGAAATATGGAACACCTTCAACTAATATTGTTTTGTCATCCAATGTTAAAAAAGTAAGAAGTAATTATATAAACGAAAGTTAAAGAGAGAGGTATTGGCGTATATGGAATATCGTCAGTCGTCATCAGCCTAATAAGATTAAGTACTCCCAAAACGAAAAATGCGCTATTCTTTCTGTAGAATCATAGGAAGGGATGGCGTTTTTTGTATGTCTGTTTCTGTATCTGACGAGTAAATGACTAGATTTTTGAAGTGCTTACATTCCAAAAATCAGCTTTCACAAGAGAGCTATCCCGGTAAGTGGCCGGAAGAAAAGGAGAAGGGAGAAAAAGCTTGCAGAGTGTGGGAAAATTTCTTATTTGAAGCTATGCCAATATCGTTGAAGTACAAATGAATCTGGCACTTTGATTATGGTATTAACTCTTTAGAGACTGGATTCTGCTTCACACTCAAGGAAGTATGGGGCCAGGTAGAAGAGAGTCGTTAATTGTTTGAAAAGAAAGGGAAATCACCCTTGCTTTCCCTCTTGTCGCAGTGTACTATGTACCTAGAACACTAAGTCAATCATACGATGGAGAAGGGAGATATCCATGACACATTCGTTTCAGCATTCACAGCCGATATACACCCAGATCATGGATATATTCTTCCAGCGTATATGCAGGGGGGAGCTCGGGCCTGGCGACAAGCTGCCGTCGGTAAGGGATACGGCAGTTGAAGTAGGCGTTAATCCGAATACCATTCAACGTTCCTATATGGAGATGGAAAGGCGTGGCGTAGTGGAGACGAGAAGAGGCCAGGGGACATTCGTGACAGCGGATATCGAGCTGCTGGAGCGTCTCCGGCAGGAGCTCTCCCGCAATCAGATTTTCCTCTTCCTCGAGAGCATGAGGCAGCTCGGCCACACTCCGCACGATATTATGAGCATGATCAACAGCAGCATGCAGGCAAAGGGGGATACCAAATCTTGAGCTTAGTTACATTTGAGCAAGTCCGTTATAAGAAGGTGCTCCACGATTTGAGTTTCTCTGTGCCGCATGCCGGCATTATCGGTCTGATCGGGGCGAACGGGAGCGGCAAATCAACTGTACTCCATCTGATAGCCGGTCTGGTCCGTCCAGCGCAAGGACGCATCTTCATGAACGGGGAACCGGTCGGCCGACAAACGAGAGAACAGGTGGCCTTCTCACCTGAACGCGAGTGGCTGTATCCGTTCTTTACCGTCCAGCAGTCACTGCAGTTGGCTGCCCAGCTGTATACGGACTTTCAGACTGCCAAGGCGGAAGCGCTAACCCGACGTTTTAATTTGAACGCGGATAAAGAAGTCAGGTATCTGTCGAAGGGTAACCGCGCAAGGCTGCAGGTGATCTTGACGCTGAGTCGTTCAGCGCCGCTGCTCATCATGGATGAGCCGCTCTCGGGCCTTGACCCTATCACCAGGGAGCATCTGCTTGAAATGATGGCGGAGCATACGGAGTTGGAGAAGCAGTCGATTATTGTATCGACCCATGAGGTGGCGGAGATCGAGCTGTACCTGGATCATCTGCTGTTCATGCAGGATGGAAGGATGCTCGTTTCGGAAATTGTGGAGGACCTCCGCGAATCAAGAGGCATGAGTGTACTGGATGTCATGAGGGAGGCGCTGTTGTGAAAGCTTACCGGTTTCTATTACCCAAAGATATGCGCCAATCCCGATTCGCCTTCGTGCTCTCCTTCTCGATGCTGATGTTTCTGCAGCTGGGCTGCTTCCTGCTGGCACACGGGGTTGAGCCCGGGCTTGCAACCGTCCTTGCTATATTTGTCACGTATTTGAGCGCCTTCCTGCTGCCTGTTCTATACCTTCAATCGCTGCAGGTAGAATGGAAAACCCATTCGGTTTATTACTGGATTAATTCATCGTATTCCGGTTATCCGGTCCTGCTGTCGAAGCTGACCGTAGCGGCGGCGCAAACGGTGCTCATCATGGCGGCATCCTCTGCTGCCATGCTCGGCATCTATACTTACGAGGTTCATGTCATCGGCAAGCTCACCGGCATCTCACAGAAAATGAAGCCGCTGCTGGCGGAGACGTACCGGATGGATGCCATCATGCTGTTATACGCTGTTATGTTCAGCTTCGGCCTCGGCTTTCTGTTCCTTGCCGGCAAGGCCGTGCGTTATGGATCCGTACCGGCATTTGTAGTCTTGTGTGCCGTTCTGGCAGCCAGTGTCGGCTCGATGCTCGGCGGATGGTTCGAATGGCTGCCGTTCCGGCTGCCGCTTGGTATCAGACTGGCGAATGACAGTCTGGCAGCGGAGTATGCCACATACTCGCTTGGCGGTCTGCTCTTCCTGCTTGTGCTCGCCCTGGCCCTTCTAGCGGTGAATAGCTGGCTGCTGAAGGGAAGAGTCCAGGTCACGAACTGACCTGGACTCCCACATGCCTTTCATCCGGTTAACCCTAAACCTGTACGATATACCACTGACAAAACACCGGCAGCTTGCGCATGAGCGGCCGTTACTTCCAACACCGACCCAACAACACTTCCAAATCAGTCCCGCACATGCTGTCATAACCCGCAAGGAAGCAGCACACCAAAATCGACCACACCATTGATTGTACACAAGCACCCAAAACCCGTCATAGACGGACCATTACACGAACATACAGAGGAAACACGAAACATTTGCAGGCATAGATGCTTCTTGAAGCTTCAAGCGGTTCCCGGAGCCGTTACATTGGAGAGGAGAATGATAGTAAGATGGAGCTGGCAATCAATCAGGTGAGCAAGCAGTACAAGGGGAACTTCTGGGCACTCAAGGACTTTAACCTGAGGTTGGAGCCTGGCGTGCTTGGGCTGCTTGGGGAGAACGGAGCAGGAAAATCGACGCTGATGCGGATTATATCCACCATCACGGACGCTACCAATGGGGCGGTTCATTGGAACGGTATTGATATCTCCAAGAAGCCCAACGAAATCCGCAGAGTTCTCGGCTATCTGCCTCAAGATTTCGGTGTCTATCCAAATCTCAACGCGGTAGAATTTCTGGAATATATTGCGGCAATCAAAGGCATAAGCAAGCGGACAGCGAAGAAGCGGATCGATGAGCTTCTGCAGCTCGTCAATCTGACGCATGCCCGTAAACGGCCGATCGGGGGATTCTCCGGCGGGATGAGACAACGCGTCGGGATTGCCCAGGCGCTTCTCAATGACCCGCAAATTCTCATTGTCGATGAGCCGACGGTCGGATTGGATCCGATTGAACGTGTCCGCTTCCGCAACCTGCTGTCCGACTTGTCGGGCGAGCGGATCATTATTTTCTCTACGCATATCGTCTCTGATGTGGAAGCGACGGCCGGCAGTATTGCGATCATATCGAAGGGGAAGCTGATGCATCACTCTGATCCGGATACGCTTCTGCAGACGGTGGAGGGCAAGGTGTGGGAGGTTATCGTCTCAGAACAGGATGTCCAGGCGCTGCGCATACAGTGGATTATCAGCGGCACAATCCGTAGCGGCAAGGGCATTCAGGTGAGAATCGTATCAGATACCAAGCCTGCACCAGATGCAAGACTAATTACACCAGCTATGGAGGACGCTTATCTGTACTGCATTTCTGACAGCCGGGGAGGAAGCCGGAATGACTAGCTTTCGCTCCCTCTATCATATCGTCCGGGCGGACTTCTACGAACGGACACGCAGCTACGGGTTTCTTGTAACGATTGTTCTGACTATTCTTGCGGCTTATTTCTTCGTTCCGTTCACAGATGCCAAGTACGGCGTGGTCATGATTAACGAGCACCGGGGCATCTACAATTCCGCCTGGATTGGCGCCACCGTGGTCATGTCGACGGTCACGATTTTGAGCCTAATCGGCTTCGCGCTTGTGAAGAATGCTATTGACCGCGACCGGATGACCCGTGTGGGGCAAATTATTGCCACAACACCGATCAGCAAATTCGGCTATCTGTTTGGTAAGTTTGTGAGTAACTTTATTGTGCTGACGATTATCGTGTTTATCGCTTTTCTGGCGTCGATCGCCATGCAGTTGATTCGCAATGAGGATACGACGATCCGGCTGCTGGACCTTCTGCTTCCGTTTCTTCTCGTTGCTTTGCCTTTGATGGCGCTTGTAGCGGCACTGGCTGTGCTGTTCGAGGCAACACGCGTGTTGAGCGGCGGAGTTGGCATTATTGTTTACTTCTTCCTCTGGTCCCAGGTCTTCCTGAATTATGGGGTAACCGTGCAGATGGGCAATCTGGCCCTCAGCAGTCCTATGGGACTGGAAGTGTTCTATGATAGCATGATCGATACGTTCCGTGAACAGAAGAATGTTACAGGGCTCGTGGAGCGGGCAGACGGCATCATTGAGCTTGACCGGCCTCTGGAAACCTTTGTCTGGAGCGGTGTCGACTGGTCATCTGAGGTTATAGCGGGTCGTCTAGCCTGGGTTGTAATCGCCATTGCTGTGGTGCTGCTGGCGGCCTTAGTTTTCAGAGGGTTTGATAAGGTGATGGCGAAGGATTCCTTCGAACTCTTCAGTCTGTTCAGGAGGAAAAGGAAGGGCGACAAAAATGAGGGCTGGGAATCAAGCGGCGGCTTGACGGCCAAGGCCCTATCAGGCATATCGCTTCAGTTCAGCTTCTTCAACCTGCTGCGGTATGAGCTGTGGCTGATGCTGAAAGGACAGAAGTGGTGGTGGTATCTGGTTGCCTTCCTCTTCATAGCAGGAGATCTGCTGCTGCCGCTTGATATAGTAAGAAGTATGCTCGGACCACTCACTTGGGTATGGCCGATTCTAATCTGGTCTTCTATGGGCGTTCGCGAGCTGCGCAACAATACACGGGATATTGTGTTCTCCAGTATGTATCCACTTGAGCGTCAGATTCCGGCAACCTGGTTTGCGGGCTTTATCATCGCGCTCGGTACGGGAATCGGCTTTGGTATTCAGCTTCTCCTTGAAGGCGATATGGGTGGTCTTTTTGCCTGGTTCGTAGGAACCATGTTCATTCCTACACTTGCGCTTGCTTTAGGTATATGGACGCGGACAAATAAAACCTTCGAAGTAGTTTTCCTGGTCATCATGTTTGTGGGTGTTATGAACCAGCTGCAGATCTTCGATTTTATGGGCAGCATGGATTCATCGGCTGGGAAGGGCATGCCGCTTATCTATTTGGTCGTAACTCTCATTCTGCTTGCGGCTGCTGTAGTAGGAAGACGAAACCAGCTTCAGCGTTAACGAGAACAAGCATTTAACCAGTAGTGCACACCGAGACTTTATCTTCGCAGTAATAAGAGTATGTCGATTTAGGAAACAGAAGGTACACCTCCTGTTTACACTGGCGGCAGAGCTCAGCTCCATCCGCTCGGTTGCATTCTGCGGGATATCAACTGGGTATTCGGATATACGAAGAGGGAAGCCGCCGGAAATGTTCATACAAGCGGTGGACGCTTGGCTGCGGCGTAATTCGGGCCGTTTTGACCGCATTATCTTTTGAACCTGAGGACCGGGCCGCTTATTCACGCATTTTCCACGAGGGATCGATCGCAGACGGCAAGTAAGGGGATTTTAAAGGCTTTCTCGGAAACAAGTCATTTACAGGCTGCTGCTGATGCGCTTCGGGAAGCGGACTGCGTATTGATTGGCGCCGGTGCCGTACCGTCCGAACTTCGGAGGCCCGATGTTTCTCAATGTGCGTGTAAATTGGTATTTCATTGAAAAACCATACGAGCCGCAACGGGATCGGTTCATGTTTTGGCTGCAGCAGACCTCAAGCTGTGCCTCATTGAGCTGTGTCGGATTCAACACGCCCAGCGTCATTCGCTGGCCAATGGAAAGCATCAAGCACCAGCACCCGAATGCAACGCTTTTTCGTATCAACTGCGAGCATTCCCAGTTTCCCGAAGGAGTCAGGGAGAAGGCGTTCTCCTTCGCCATGAACGATGGTACAGTGAAGCGTTATCCGTCGCGGGATATGCGATGACCCTTCTCGCATGTCTGCAAGCGGTTCGAGGTCAGCGGAAAGTCGTAATTGAGGGAGATCCTGAGCATGCATTGACCAAGCAAATCATTGCCGCCGTTTAACAAGCGTACGCGCCGAATACGGCGATCGTCTATAAGCTGGATAATAAGATCGAACCTGCTGCATACGTATACGCAGATTATGCTTGCCAGGCACCGATCCATGATGTGGAGTCGCTGCTGGAACAGTTGAAGAGCACGTAATCGCCACAATGCGGCTGATAGGGAAGGATGCCTCTCGTATAAATAAACGGGGGCATTTTGGTGATTTCAGTAAGTTCTTTCATTGACAAAATATAACTGTAATACTACTATAGGAAATAGATTTTTCAGAGAAAGATTACTTCACTTCTGTACCTACTTACCAACCACCACAACACGATGCTTCATCTTCACGCTTCTATTGCTTTTCGTTTTTACAATTCTATCCTTTTGTGATTTGTTGCTGCTTTTCTTTGGCTGTTATGCTGTATCTTGTTCATCGTTGACAAGTAGTAAGTCAACATCTACTAGAGTGGGAGGATTCAAAAATGGAAAATACGAAAATACAAGATTATATTGAGAGTAATCAGCAGCAATGGGATGAAGAGTACAAATCCAACGTATGGGATTATTTATCGGATATTACGGAATACGCCAGATACTCAGTTGTGTACGGTTACATAAGAAAGTTTATTGCAGAAGAGGGCATTCTGGATATGGGGTGCGGTACCGGAATATTGTACGATATACTTCTAGACAGCGAGAAAGAAGGATATACGGGCGTAGACCTTTCTCAGGAAGCGATCAAGATGGCATCGACCAAAACGTCAAAGAACATTTTCCACTGCGGGGACATTAATCATTATGTGCCTGAGAAGCAATATGATGTTATCGTGTTTAACGAATCGCTGCATTATGTGCCCAACACGCCAAGCAAGCTTCTTGACTATTCCAAATTTTTGACTTCTAATGGCGTTATCGTTTCTTCCTTGTATTCTCACAAGAACACCGAAGATCCCGCCTTTGCTATGATTGAACATAAGATCGTGGAAATGGAGCAGTGCGGTTTATTTGAGGTCTTGGACAAGGTGAGCGTATTTAATCACAACGCCGGATTGAAATGGTACGTCCATCTTCTGAAGACAAAGAATGTATAGGTGTCTGACCTTACTTCTTGCATGATTTCGTGAGCAACAGCGGACTTTTAGAACAAATTCTATAGGTTTACAGGATAGATAAAGAAGAGCCGTCTCTAAGTTCAATAAGGACTTTGGAAGACAGCTCTTTTGTACATTTCAAGTGTTATCAAGTTGTCGTGATTGCATAAGAAGGAAGTGTGACGATGGATGGACAAGAGATTTCGATTCTTGCAAGAGGAGACTTGTTGGATTTGAATGATAACTACACGCTAAAGCAGGTCAACGCTTGTGACGAAAATAGAACGCAGCCCTAATCTAGCTGCGTTCACGGTTTCTCACTATTTCAGTCCAGTAACATTGTCATGCCGTTTCCACTGGACAATCTTTAGTTCTTAGTCAGCAATATTAATTTTCTTCCTGTATGTATCCCTGTCTTCCAGCGTAGTAAGGTTCTCCCGGATCGATGTCGATAACGACGCGATGCGGGGCGGCTAGTGCGTATTGATGCTCGCAACGCCAACGCATGTCTTCGGTGAATCCAATCGTTTCCCCGTCATTGATTACGTCTCCTTGATTAAACAAATAGTATCCGATATTCGCTAAATGTCCGGCAACCTCATCAGGATCAAGATCATAATAATGACACTGAACATCGGGAATACCCAGTGCAGCTAGTCCTATTGAATCCATCAAGCCCTCTGCCCGTCCGCTTCCAGTCCCTTCAACATTATAGAATCGTATATTCATCGCACCATATAACAGGGCACCCTCTTCAATCGCAGCCAAATACGCTTTAGGCTCTACAAGCTTGTCGCTCTCCCGAAAGTAAATCGCATCACAAGGAGCCGCTTCCAGAAGCGCTTGGAGTACGCCAGTGAACAGCTGTAATCTTGATTTGGGGTCAAGTCCTGATGCCATCATGTCTACCAGAAGCAGCGAATAGTTGCATTCGTGTAGAGTCTGAGCGGCTTCCTGCCAATGCCAGGATTGCTGAATAGCCGTTTCGTAGTCCGAAGCCGGACGATTGTCCATGTTCATCAAGCTGGTCTGGGCAGGCATTTCTCCTTCCGCATATTGAACCATGTAGTTTAAATGAAAGAAATGAAGCATGTTATCCTTATCAACTTCGTTCGCTTCCCAAACAGCTAGCCTTGCGGCATCCGTTTCCTGTTGTTCTGGATGTTCTATTTTACCGGTGTAACGCTCCACTTTCTCATAGAGAAAATTTCGATCCAGCTCTGGCTGCCGCTTGTATTTTAGTTCAACCGCATAGACCCGCGCAAACCCAAAGTCTCTCTCTTCCTCACGTACATCCTTCATATTTGGTCTTGTCTCCTTCGTGAATTCATTATTATAGTCGGCCACATGCCGTCTTTCCTTCATTCAGATAGAATACGCGATGTTCAATATGATAAGCAGGCTCATCTATCCCCACAAAAAAATATAGCATGCCGCTAGTCGGAAGCAGCGACGAATCGTCATGCTTCGCCAAATCTTTCAGATTGAGTTGCACTAAAAAAGTCATAGGCGTTATATCGATGGATCTATTATATAGTATCCTAGCAGGCTCTTCTAGAGATGAACACTATGGAACGGAGATTGAGTATGCGGTATACTGAAGCACAAATCAAACAACTTGAAATAAATTCTAATGATCGATGCGTACTTCTTCAGCAAATTATTAGTCGTATGGGAATAATACCAGTTAAGGTACAGCATCTTGAACTTTTGCGTTTATTTCAATATGTCCCCTTGAACAAGGGAGGGAGGATATCATGAATTCCAAATATATAGCGGGAATATCCTTAATTGTGATGGCCGCAGGCTTCGTGGTTACACTCATGCTGCCTGATTATTTATGGATACTGCTTCTGCAGGGCGGCTTCGAAGCAGGTCTTGTGGGCGGGATCGCTGACTGGTTCGCAGTTACGGCGCTCTTTCGACATCCGATGGGTATTCCCATTCCCCATACCTCATTGCTCTTAAAGAATAAAGATCGGATTGTTCAATCTTTCGTATCTGCTATAGAGACGGAGCTCTTGAACAAAGAGAGCATTGAGAAGAAGCTTCGCGGATGGAATCTTGTGGAGCGGGTAACTGCGGTTGCTACGCAGGCCGTTCAGAAGAAGAAGGCTCGCAGACAAGTGCTGGATCGTGCGATACATCTTGTTGAAAGGCTTCCTGTAGAGAAGCTTGCTCCCGTCGTTAAGTCAGGGTTAGCTTCTTATGTACGGGAAATAGAGCTTCATCAAGCATTTGACCAGCTTGCCACCTATCTCATCAAGGAGAGTTATGATGAGAAAGCGCTCGACTACGTGCTCGAAGAGGCGGAGTCATGGGCTCGACGTCTAGAGACGAAGCGCATGCTTGGCAGATTGGCGAATGAGAAGCTGGCGGAAGTGAAGCTTGGCGGACTGAAGGGGTTTGCATTTCAAGCCTTCGCAGGCTTCATGGACGAGGATAAGCTCGGCCAATTGCTGCAAGGCATGATTACTTCATCCCTGCAAGACTGGAAGGATGACGATAATGAATCCCGCGCAATGATTATCCGTGAGATTCGTGTGCAGGTCTTCCAGCTTGCTATGCATGAGGAGAAGGTGGGGCGACTAAAGACCTGGCTGCTCGAGCATATCCAGCATGAACGTTTTGACGAGACGATTAAGGAACGTTTGGAAGAGATCCGCACGATGGCGCTTCATGCCTTAGCCCGTGAACACGACACGGGGGGCCGAATCGTTCTCCAAGTTTACCGTGCTGCCGCTCAACAGTTGAAGGCGAATCCGGAATGGATCCATGAGAGCGAGAATCGAGTCAGTCAAGCTGTCGTCGCTATCGTTGAGAAGAACCATTATCGTATCGGTCAGCTGGTAACAGAAAATATAAATCAAATGGACGATGAAGCGCTAATTGAGATGCTCGAAGGCAAGATCGGCAAGGATTTGCAGTGGATTCGCGTCAATGGCGCCTTGTGCGGATTTGTCATCGGATTGCTTCTAGCGGCAATTCAGCTGTTCCTTTAAATCAAGATAGAGTCTGTCGATAGCGGCAGGCTCTTTTGTTCTGCAGGTTGCAGAAACAATCTCCCATTTGTGATGTATCGTGCAAATCGTGAACAAAAGTGCATAAATCAAGGCGATATCAAGATAATAAGACCAACTGGAACGTCTTTATTAATGCACATGCGATGGTTACGCTTATTTGGTGAAAAAGCAAGCCTGTATGGACATTATGGACGTATCCTTTGTTTTTACCAGAACACTTGTGACAGGAGTAACATACATTTCTGAACCTCGACTAATATGTAAGTAAACTTAGTATGAGTAAAGTGAGGCAGCAATCGATATGGCTAGTAAAGTAAAACGGTTATTGATCGGAAAACCAATGAAGAGTGCAGAGCTTGAAGGAGAGAAGCTTGGCAGATTAAAGGCGTTGGCGGTATTATCCTCTGATGCTTTATCGTCTGTCGCTTACGGTACCGAGCAAATTCTGATTGTTCTACTTGCCGTAGGGACAGTGGCCTTCTGGTACTCCATTCCGATCTCGATTGCCGTGCTTGCCTTATTATTGATTCTGGTCTCATCTTATCGTCAGACGATATTTGCCTATCCTACAGGAGGAGGCGCTTATATTGTTGCTAAAAATAATCTTGGAGTATCAACGGGACTACTTGCGGGCGGTTCACTCCTCATTGACTACATCCTGACCGTGGCAGTAAGCTCATCGGCAGGAACGGATGCGATTACATCTGCTTTTCCTGCGCTTCATAATTACAAGGTCTTGATTGCAATCTTGATGATTACGTTTCTGACCATCATGAATCTAAGAGGGGTGACGGAATCGGCATCGGTGCTTGCGATCCCGATCTATTTATTTGTGATTGCGATCTTTATCCTGATCTTGTCGGGTGTGGTCAAGTACATTACGGGTGGGGCAGTGGCTGCTGCACCGGATATGGAAGCAGCCTCGACGAATATTAGCCTATTCCTGCTGCTGAAGGCCTTTAGCTCAGGCTGTTCGGCGTTGACAGGGGTAGAGGCCATGTCGAATGCGGTTCCGAACTTCAGGGAGCCATCGGAGAAAAATGCTGCAGCTACGCTTGCGATGATGGGCGGGATTCTCGGCGTTATGTTCCTTGGGATAAGCCTCTTAGCCTATTGGTATGGAGTCGTTCCAAACGGCAAAGAAACGGTCGTTTCACAGATCGCGGGGGCTGTGTTTGGACGAGGAATGGTCTATTACCTTATCCAAGGGGTAACGGCGTTGATCCTGTTTTTGGCTGCAAATACGGCGTACGCCGCCTTTCCGCTGCTAGCCTATATGTTGGCGAAGGACAAATTCATGCCCCGCATGTTCTTGGTTCGAGGGGATCGATTGGGATTTTCGAATGGCATTATTATTCTGGGTGTGCTTTCTGCTTTGCTTGTCCTGATCTTCGGTGGGGATACATCAAGCCTAATTCCGCTTTATGCGATTGGGGTATTTATCCCATTTACGCTGTCCCAGCTTGGGATGATGATAAGATGGATGAAGCTGAAGCCTCCGGGCTGGTTATGGAAATTCGCGGTGAATACCGTGGGTATGCTAACTACGCTCATGATTACAATGATCTTCCTGATTACAAAGTTCAGTCAGGTGTGGATGGTCTTTATCTTCCTGCCAACCGTGATGTACATCTTTCATAAGATTCATAAGCATTATCTCATTACGGCAGATGAGCTTCGCATTGATATTCATACCGAGAAGCCGAAGGCCAAAGGAAATACTATCATTGTCCCGGTGGCCGGCATAACGCGAGTCGTCATGCATTCCCTTAGTTATGCCAAGTCGATGACGGATCATGTGGTTGCCGTCTATGTGGGCTTCAATGATGAGGATATCAAGCTGATGGAGAAGAAGTGGGCGGAATGGGATCCTGGAGTCCGACTAATTGTACATCGTTCCAGCTATCGCAGTGTGATTCGTCCGTTAGTGAAGTTCGTGGATACCGTCGAATGGAAGCAATCGGAGAACGATCATGTTACGATCTTGATTCCTCAGTTCATACCGCGCCATTGGTGGGAGAACATCTTGCACAATCAGACGAGTATTATGCTGCGTGCCTATTTCATCAATCGCAAGGATGTCGTGATTACGACCGTCCCTTATCATTTTCAGCAATAATGAGGGAGGCATGAAGGACATTCGGACAAGTTGCTGAAGAAGCAATACTAAAATTATAAAAACAAAGAACCGCCGTGGATTTAAACTTTGGCAGACGGCTCTTCGCGTATGGCTAGCGCTGATAAATTTGCCGATAACGGGCAGGAGTTATGCGTTCGAATTTCTTGAACGTCTTAATAAAATAGCTAGGTTCGCTAAATCCCAATTCGTTGCTAATTTGAGAGATAGACAGGTCGGTCGTCTCTAAAATTTGTTTGGCCCATTCCATTTTCAACCGCGGAATGAACACAGAAAAGTTTTCTCCGGTCTCCTTCGTAAAAATGCGGCTGAAGTAACTGGGGCTCACATGGCAAAGCGCGGCCATGTCCGCTAATTTCACGTTCTCGCTTTTATGAGTGTAAATATAATCGAATGCCGGTTGAAGAATGGCGTTGGCAGATATCTTTTGCTGATTGGACATTTTACTGATTTGACTATCGATCAGTGTATTTTCCAATTCGTTCTTGATCGATTGAATGCTGCGGTACGAATGCTCGGCAAGAGAATCGATAACAGGCTTATTGCTCGTTAACGCTTGCCGGTACATATCGATCGTTGCATTTTTATTGATCGCTTCTTCCACGATATAATTGCACAAATGATACAGCATTTCCGAGATTGTCGTGACTTCGTCATAAGACAAGACCGGGAGAGAAGTATAATCTTGTTCCAGGCTAAGGAACTTTTTATCGGCATCGGCATTGGAGGGACGAGTGACGATTTGTTCAAGTTCCATCGGATTGTCGCGCAGCTTGACCTGTCCCGCCATGATGGCCCCCATATACTGATTATGAACAATAATCGGGATGGCAATATCGACAATATTGTAATGGCATAAATAGATATAAGGCTTGTTCAACCGAACAGCCTCCAGGCCGCCCCTTGCGTCGCACTTCTGGCAGTATTGAGACAGTGCCTCGTCTTTGCGAATCGCTTGACAGAAGCTTTGGCAGTGGCTGTGCTGGGTAACGGGCACACCTTTATAGTCGGTTGTAATAACGGCCATTTTGGTAACCAAAGAGAGTGAGTCCTGCAGCTTCTGCCATTTCTCCATATCAATGATGCTTTCCAAATTAAAACGTGAGTTCACGATGACCTATTCTCCTTTTGTCCGCTTCGCATCATTATAGCATAATAATCGGATAGAAAGACAAGATAATACCATTTTCGAGGTTTAGGATAAGATAATACGATGAGATAGCGCTTTATTTTGCAGGAATAGTTCAATGATCTTGTACTCGGCCGCCACTATAATGGAGATACAATAACACAGAGGAGGATTACGCACATGAGAAAAGCGTTTATAAGTCCATCAAAATATGTACAAGGTGAAGATGAACTATTCAACCTGGGTTATTTCATCAAAACATTCGGAGAATCGGCTCTTCTGATTGCCCATGCCGATGATGTGCAACGTGTGAAGCAGAAGCTCGAACATACAATGGAAAAATACGGTGTTACAATAGTTGAGAGCGGTTTCAGTGGAGAGTGCTCTCGCCAAGAAGTAAAGCGATTGCAGCAGCTTGCGATTGAACATAACTGTTCTTGCACCATTGGACTAGGCGGAGGCAAAGCTATCGATACCGCGAAATGCGTAGCAGAGGGCGATGCGTTGATCATCGTACCGACCATTGCAGCGACGGATGCACCGACAAGCCATTCCGCGGTTCTTTACTCGCCGGAAGGCGAGTTTGACGACTACGCTTACTTCAAACAAAGCCCAAGTGTTGTAATGATTGATACAACTGTTATTGCCAATGCGCCTACACGCTTCCTGGTCGCGGGGATGGGGGATGCGCTGTCCACCTACTTTGAAGCGAGAGCAACCGCAAATTCTTATTCGAATGTGAATGCAGGGTTGCCATGCGGCGCTAACGGGGGAGTAAGTCCAGCTAAAGGGACAAAAGCAGCTCTTGCTCTTGCCAAGCTGTGCTATGAGACGTTGCTGGAGGACGGAGCTAAAGCGAAAACATCCTGTGATGCGAACTTGGTTACGCCAGCGCTTGAAAATATTATTGAAACAAACATCCTGTTGTCCGGCTTAGGCTTTGAGAGCGGCGGTCTGGCAGCTGCGCATGCTATTCACAATGGCTTGACTTCTCTGGAAGGCACCCACTCGTATTATCATGGCGAGAAAGTGGCCTTTACGACATTGGTGCAATTGGTTCTGGAAAATGCAAGCACGGCAGAAATCAATGAAGTGTTGCAGTTCTGCGTAAGCGTAGGCCTTCCGGTGTGTCTGGCCGATATCGGCGTAACGAGTGTGACGAACGACGAATTGCGGAATGTGGCCCAAAAAGCTTGCATACCAGAAGAATCGATTCATTCCATGCCTTTCCCGGTTAATGAAGAGATGGTAGTGGCTGCGATTCGAGTAGCGGACCACATCGGACAGCAATATAAACAAAAGGGTGAGTAAATGTGAAAAAGATCATCAATAAGCCGGAGACGCTGGTCAGAGAAATGTGCAACGGCATGGTGCTTGCACATCCTGAACTGGAGTTTAACAGCAAATATAAGATCATTAAGAAAAGAGATATGAACCAAGACAAGGTAACTTTGATCAGCGGCGGAGGAAGCGGCCACGAGCCCGCTCATGCCGGATTTGTCGGGAAAGGGATGCTGGATGTGGCGGTCTGCGGAGACGTATTTGCCTCCCCATCCCAGATTCAAATTTATCAAGCGATCAAAGCTTCAGCCAGTAAAAAGGGCACACTGCTCATTATTAAAAATTACAGCGGCGACATTATGAATTTCAAAAATGCAGCACATCTGGCAGGGGAAGACGGGGTACTTGTCGATTATGTCAAAGTGGACGACGACATTGCGGTAGAAGACAGTCTATATACGGTCGGCAGAAGAGGCGTGGCGGGGACTGTACTTGTTCATAAGATTGCCGGCGCAGCCGCTGAAGAGGGAAAAGAGTTAGCTGAAGTGAAGGAAATTGCCCAAAAAGCGATAGATAATACGAGAAGCATAGGCTTTGCCCTTACTTCGTGCACTGTTCCGGCTAAAGGAACGCCGACATTTGAGCTAAAAGATAATGAAATCGAATATGGCGTGGGCATTCACGGTGAACCAGGCATTCGCAGAGAACAGAATGTATCTGCCGATGAGCTGGCGAAGAAAATGGTCACGGATTTGTTCCGCGATATGAAAATAAGCGGCAGCTCGCAGGCTGAAATCGCCGTGTTAGTTAACGGGTTCGGCGGATCACCACTGCAAGAATTGTGTTTGTTGGCGAACGCGGTTGTTCGGGAAATCCGTAACCACAACGTTCCCATCTTTAAAGTATTTGTCGGCAACTACATGACAAGTATAGACATGGCAGGCGCTTCCGTGTCCATGATCAGATTAGATGAACAATTAAAACATTATCTGGAAGCTAGTTGCGATACGCCAGCGCTTCAAGTGACAGGGCCGTTCAGCCCGCTGCGTATTGAAGAAGCACCAGTGGAGTCGCCAGAGAATCAAGCCGTATCCTATCGATGTGAGACAGATCAGCAATATGCCAAGATCGAACGGAATACCTTCTCGTTACACAATCTGATCTATCTGACGGACAAGATGAGTGAGATTATTATTGAAAATGAAGTTCCTTTCTGCGAACTGGACTCGCATGCAGGCGACGGCGACTTTGGCATGAGTGTCGCAAAGGGCTTTAAGCAGTTAAAGAGAGAATGGCATGAGATTATGGAACACCACACCGGAAGTATTGGCGAGTTTCTAAATGCATGCTCGCTCATCATTATGGAGCATTGCGGTGGCGCTTCCGGACCGATCTGGGGATCGGCATATCGAGCGGCCAGCAAATATGCGGGAGACAGTACTGAATTAACTGTCGCCGAATTTGCGGGTATGATGAAGGCCGTTGTCAAAGGCATCCAGGATACGGGCGAACGTTCTTTCGGAAGAGGAGCCGTAGTCGGAGATAAAACCTTGATTGACGCGCTGGCACCATTCGCCGATGCATGGGAGCAATGTGCAATAGAGGGCGACGATATCAAGACCGCATCAGCCAAAGCTGCAGAAGCCGCAGTTCAAGGAGCGAAGCATACAGAGTCGATCGTTGCCAGAATGGGAAGAGCGGGAACGGTTGGAGAACGAAGCTTGGGGTATCCGGACGCCGGTGCCTATGCATTAGGTGTTATTTTCACGGAGTTAGCTCAGGTGTTAGAATAAATGGATAACATCGCTTAGAGCGGGGAGTCGGTTTCTCGGATTTCCTAGATGCAGCCTGTTAGTAAATAACATTTGAAATATATGAAACCGGAGCGCAAGCAAACAGCGCTTCGGTTTCTTTATAAGGCAGCGTGTAAAATCCAAATGATCTTAAGTCCTATCAAAAAGGAGTTTCCAGTAAAGTTGTCGAATGGACTATGATTATTACTCAGATTAGCATTCAGCATAACTATTGCAGTCTAAATATTGCCGTGAAGACAGAACAGGAAGCTGAGGGTATTATTAATTCATCACATATCTGCAACCCTGTGGATTGGCTCCCGTGGGGAACAGAGGCGTTTCCATAGGGCAGGTCGCGAAGGAAAGCCAGTATTCCTAATCTATAGAGTGAGTCTAGATTTAATCACAAAATAGGGGTTCTACCACATAGCTATCAACTTAAAATGACAACTATAGTATTCCTTTTATTGTTATTATAAACTGATATAAGAAGTATCCCGCAAAACCTATTAAAATAAATCCAGCGATTATGGATACCCATTTTATCATTGTTTGACTCATTACTTTTCTTGTTACCGCAACAATTGCAAGTAGACCAACATCATGGACTAGGATACCAGTTAAAATACCCGCCCCGACGATTAAAAATT
>NZ_ALKF01000150.1:0-37519 GCF_000283315.1 Paenibacillus sp. OSY-SE
CCAGCCGCTATTGCGTTTTCTCCGTTTTTTTTCATTTTGACTACCTCGTTTATAGCGCCATCGATGATCGGCAGAAATTGACCGGGCAATGGATCAATTCAGGGTCCCGCTGACGGGGAGGGCTTTCCTGTTCTCCCAGCCGGAGATGAGAAGTGCCGTTCCACCGAGAGCCTGCTTATCGTCACCAGCTCGTAGAAAACCGGCAGGCTGGGCAAAAATCCACTATTGACTTTTCATTTTTCAAACGGTATGATTTGTTATACAAAGTGGAATTAGACATACTAAAATAACTAAACTTACTTTCGGAGGAATACAACCATGAGAGAACCTAAAGGCGGCAAACATGCTTGGACGGCAAAAGTTGGAGAAAAAGGGCAAATCGTTATCCCGAAAGAAGCACGGGAAATGTTTGGTATAGACCCCGGTGACACCCTGCTTCTTCTTGGTGATGAGGCACAAGGCATAGCAATTGTAAAGGGTGATATGTTTACGGAGTTAGCCAACAAGGTTTTTGGCACTCAAGGTAGGGAGGAAAAAGGATGAGCGGAATAGCGATAACCAATCTTACGAAAAAATTTAATGAAAGGACAGCAGTGGATTCACTTAATCTGTCTATTGAACAAGGTGAGTTTTTTGCGCTACTTGGGACTAACGGTGCCGGCAAAACAACAGCGATTAAAATGTTATCCTGTCTGCTTGTGCCGACAAGCGGAGATGCTTTGATGATGGGTAACAGCCTTATTAAAAATTCAAATGCAGTAAAACAAATAATTAATGTTTCCCCGCAGGAAACGGCGATAGCTTCAAAATTAACCGTAAAAGAAAATCTGGAATTGATTGCAAGAATTTATGGAAAAAGTGTGCAGGAAGCAACAAAAAAAGCAGATGAAATGCTTGCAACTTTTCGATTAACAGATCGAGCAAAAGAAAGGGCAAAGTCATTATCAGGCGGTACGCAGCGCAAGCTAAGTATCGCTATGGCGCTCATAACAAATCCGCAGATTCTGTTTCTTGACGAGCCTACACTTGGACTTGATGTTCATGCAAGGAGAGATTTGTGGAAAACAATCAGTGAATTGAAAGGCAAAATCACCATTATTTTGACCACCCACTATCTTGAAGAAGCTGAGGCCTTGGCGGACAGAATCGGGATAATGACTCGCGGAAAAATGCGAATTATTGGTACTGCTGAAGAAATTATAAGCGCAACCGGAACGGCAACCTTTGAAGATGCCTTTCTTTCGTTTGCAGATAAGGAGGCAGAGAAATGAGTTTTGTAGCTTTTGCAACACGTAATCGCAAGGAAATTTTAAGAGACCCTCTAAGTATGATTTTCGGTATCGGATTTCCTGTCGTTCTGATACTATTGCTTTCATTCATGAAGCAGAGTATTCCGGGAATGTCTGACGTATTTGCAATTGAAAATTTTGCACCGGGTATGGCGGTTTTTGGATTATCTTTTATTGCTTTGTTCTCGGGGATGCTTATGGCAGGTGACAGAAGCAGTTCCTATTTAATGCGATTGTTTGCATCCCCGTTAACTGGATTTGACTATATTATGGGGTATTCGTTTCCGCTTTTGCCGTTTGCAATGTTCCAATGTGCCATTTGCTTTCTTACTGCCATTATCGTTGGCCTGTCTGTCAGTGTAAATATTCTGATTGCTATCATTGCACTCATTCCCGTTTCTTTACTTTTTATAAGTATCGGCTTGCTTATGGGAAGTGTTCTTTCGAGTAATCAGATGAACGGCGCTGGTGCGATTCTCACCAATGGGGCTTTATGGCTTAGTGGCGCACTGTTCCCTCTGGACACGGTAGGTGGTGCGTTTAAGACGGTATGCTATGCACTTCCGTTTGCTCACTCCGTGGACTTGGTAAAGTCTGCGCTCTTTGGAAATTATTCATCTATTCTATCACACGTTTGGTGGGTGCTGGGATACGCCGCCATTATTTTTATCATTGCGGTTATCCTTTTCAAGAAAAAAATGAAAGGCTGATTTCTTCGTAGTGCAATACAGTACCGTCCTGCCGTTCCTGATCGGCGGAGCAGTATACCTGCTTGCGGCGGCGGGTCTTACCATCTACCTGTTATCAGTACAGGCGTTAAAAAGTAGGAAAGCCGGAGGCGCGGCAATGTCTCCGGCTTTCCCGTTGAACGGGCGCAAATTCCTGCCCATTCACGCCATGCAACAGGATTTCACGGTCTGTTGCCGACATCATGGACAAGCTGGAAACCAATGATCGGATTCATCAGGCGTTGGCCGGTCTTTCCACAATACAGCGCCGGTGCATAAAGACTTACTTTTACAACGGGCCGATCTATCGCCAGATCGCGACAATAGAAAAAGCCACCTGCATGGCGGTGTGAACTGTAATCCTATATGTGGACAGCAAAAAAACACCTCGCGCTTAAGCTGCTAAAAGATGGCTTCTGAACTCATCAGGAGTCATCATCTAAAATGTCCTCCTCAAAGATTTCTTGTGGCATTTTTCCTTCCTTATGAGCATGCACCGCAGCCATTTTAAACGAAGGGGCATAGGTTATTAATTTCTCTGTTACGTGTAAGACGTTTGGATTAGATTCTAACTGTCTGATCTGTTGCTCCGCAAAACGAAGTCTTCTTGTTGTAGGCTTCTTGCTGTCTGTAATTTCATCGACCTCGCTCTTATTAGTTACACTCATTATAAACGCAAAGAACCCGTATGGCAGAGGCACTTTTTTCAGAGTGTCCATCCTACGGGTTACAGTTCAAAGATTGATCAGAATGGTTGCTTTTCGTTTGCTATAAAATATAACTTAGTAAATGAGCCCATCTCCGTTGTTTGGAAGCTGCTTAATTTCTAATTTCTAAGGGGATGGGCTATAAGAATGCCTGTTAAAGGCCATGTAGGTACATTGAATTATGTTCTTTTATAAAGCACAATCGTCCGCTAACTCCTCTGTCTCTTGCTGCCTTATGTGAAAAAGATGAACGATAAGATAAAGCAAGAGACGATCCCGACCAGAATCGGCACGGATGTGCGTTTGACGATTTGTATCGGGTTGACCTTAATAATCGAAGCAACGACGATGATGACCGCCGCCACCGGCGATATGGAACGAACCAAGTTCGCAATCAACTGCATCGGCAGCGCGACCATAACGCCGTTTATGCCGAGTTTCTCTGAAATTTCCGGGATGATGTTGATCACGGAGTAGAAAACGGCCAAGCCGCTTCCGCTGATGAAGGTGATCAAGCCCTCGACACCCGCGAAGGTGAGCATCAGGATAACACCTGCACCTTCGATGTGTCTAACCGATTCGATGAGCATATCAATGATGCCCATCGACTTTAAGCCTTCGACCAGCATGCCTGCTGCTACGAGGAGTGAGACAACTTGTGCCAATCCGGTGCCCATACCGGTGAAGAAAATCGAGAGCTGCTTGGAGGTTTCTTTGAAGGAACCTTTGCGGATAATCTCGATTATAAGGGCGATGGCCATACAAATGAACGTAATTTCCACCAACCCGAGCTTGACACTCGTTATGATTAAACCAAATAACAATACGAGAATGAGCGGCAAAATCGGCAGCAAACCGTAGTAGGCCGGTGGCAAATCGTTCTTCACGACAAGCTTCTCGTCGTTGATCTCCTGCTGGAGCGTGCCCTGCTGCCGCTTATCCATATACTTCTGCCAGAAATAGTGCACGACCGCCATGATAAGAAGCACAGGAATCGAAATCTTGGCATGGTAGGAGAAGACATATTCAACAAGGTTTATGCCTAGATTCTCCGCCGCGACGACGCTGTCCGCTCCAAGGGGCGTCGGCATAATCGTAGCCGTCGTTGCAATGATAGCGCCGGCCGTCAACGAGGACATGCCCGTATTTTTCAATACCGGATACAGCGTCGCCATAAGCAGGACCGCCAAGCTGGATGCGCTCGGCACGACGAGAGAAAGCAAGTTGCCAAGCAGGAAGACGATAGGCACGAGAATGTACTGCGATTTGATGCGGCCAAGCGGCTTCGTCAACAGATGCACGGCAACATCACTGGCGCCGATATGCGTCATATAGCTGGAGAAACCGAACAGCACCATGATCGTTAAACCGACACCGCCTAATTGTTTGACAAAGATCAGCCCGATTTGCTTGAACGGATCCAACAGGACAAGACCGGTGGAGTCCTCTGGCTTCAATACAGGGTGGCCAAGCAGCACGGCCGCGATCATGATCACGATACCGGCAGTGAGCAGCACGAATTTGGCGTCATAGTTTTTAGCGATTAAAAAACCAGTTGCAACAAGGAGAACTAAGCTAATGATAATCTCCAACACGTGGAACACGCTCCTTTTCTAAGATAGGGTTAAATCGCGTTGCGAAGCATTTCGAGCGCCCATTCGCGGAAAGTGAATGGATTAGAATACAAAGCTATGAAATAACGGATACTTGCAATTTTTATATGTGTAACCGGTTACACATCGAAGAAAAGAAATTCTTCATCATTGGAACGAGCATGAAGAGGAACATGCGGTATGATGCGTTTGCCGATGGAAAGGGTACCGGTTGACATGTATTATTTCCTAACGGTTGTATTTCTATTACGGCTGACTTGCGCTCTATCGAGTCGTTCCCCACGTCCTTCATTACGGTTTAATTTCCTACATTGTGTAACCGGTTACACAATGTATTTATAGTTATAATACTGCCCATGTATTCGATTTGTCAATCAACTAGCATTTATAAATCGTGTGAAATGGGTGATAGTCGAACCAAGCATATGTAGGAAATTTCTCTTTTTTTAATATTCCGTCAATGCCCTCGTACTCATCGTACAACTCCCGGGCCTTCGCTGGGGCTACGTCCTTCACGTTCTATTACCAAATTTAAACAAAAGCACATACATGTGTAATATGTAGTTCTTCATATAAACCAATAAATTGGGACTAAGCACTAAGAAACTTGACGCAATTACAAAGCAATGAGAGGGTTTTCCTCACCGACATTACTCATTTGCTATACAGGAACGGATAGCGAGCTCATTTGTCCTATGTAAAAGATGGTACTACCAGACAAATCTTAGCATGCCATTTGTCTAAATCTTTAGAGATTCCAATTGTAGAGCGAACTTTAGATAGGATGGTTCACTATACACACCAATGACACTAATGAAGATGACTCCTGATGAGTTCAGAATCTATCTTTCAGCAGCTTAAGCACAAGGTGCTTTTTTGCTGTCCACATATAGGGAGAGATACGTTAAAGATTTGGGGCACCGGATTGTTCCGCCGCGCCTACATGTCCCAGCTTAGACATATCCAGCACAATCGGATATATCCTTCATAACCAGCCGGTCGTCCGCGGGGTACGGCTGTGTACTATATGACTAATATGAAAAGTATTGTTTTATTTTCGTGAAAGTCATGGTGAAATATAGGAGGTTGAATAATTTGCAAGACAAAGGAAGGCGAGGTTGTGAGTGCCATTGCTGCGAAGCCTAAAAGCTTGGGGGAGCTAATACAGTATCATCGCCTATTATCGAATCAAAGGACAATTGTAATTCGCAATAAAATACGCAATTGATAGTCTTTTAAAAAGTACGTTGGAATATGTTATAGGACGTTTTACTGAAGCTTTTGATTCATTGTCATTTATCACACAAACAATGATGTACAACAGTTCTATAATGAACAGCGAAATGATTCAAAAAGTTGATACTGTATTTAAAACGATTACTGCAAAATAATTGAGGGAAGGATTGGATGACATGAGGAAACTTAAGTTTCTTTTAATCGCTACCCTACTATCTATAGGAGTAATCAACATGGAACTTATCACTACATTCATTGATGCTCCATGGATAACCAGCACCTAGTTTAACAAAAAAATAATGTTGAGGCGCCTACATAGGCGTTTTTTGTATTTATATGTATTACGGATAAAATGTTGCATAATAATCCGAAATTATATCGTTTTGCCAACGTAAGTTATAATCAAGTCAAAGATACAGTATATGGGTGAAGCGAGCCAACCATATACGCTGTCATTAAACACGAAAGGGTGTTCTAATAATTGAACCTTTTTATTTTTGCTATGAAAAACATGACGGTTTAATTGAAAAAATTGAAAGTATCCGGCTGGAATTAATGAAAGCAGCCAATGAAAAAAAGCTTTACAGACGATACTGTTGTGAGATTGAGTCAAGAGCTGGATTTTTATCCATTGTTGTAATGATGTGACTTCTTCTAAAACAATATCGAACATGAGCCAAGCTCTGTGAAGGCATTCGCTGATTACGATACTACTCGCACAGATACATATGAGAAAACTTGGAATTAGATTGGAATTACATGGATGAAGACGTATTAAAGGAGGTATAGTTATGAAAGAACGGGGCATCCATGTGAAGCTGTACGGTATGTTCAAATATCAAACGATACGAAGTCTAGCGGAAAAATGTTCGTCTATGGACGATGACTTAAACGCAAATAAGAGATAAGCAGCGCAAGTAGGGGGTTCATGACGAGCTGAAAGGAGAGAAGAATGACCAAAGGAATGAATGCAATACATGCGGGCTGGCTGTTTCTTGTTTCCTATATATCAGGAAATGTACTGTCTACCTTTATATTTCCAGATAAACAGCAGCTATATGCTAACTTAGGCTTTTTTCTACTCTATGTAGCGTTCGCACAAATCGGTTTGAATGTGATTCCTTCTATTGTATTGAAGAGCAGCAAGAAGCTATCGTGGGTGTCCGTATTCAAATTCCGTAAGGTGACTTGGTGCACGATGCTGCTAAGTATACTGATTTATGCGGTCAGTCAAATTGTCATGTTGTTTATTCATCAAGCGACAGAAATAATATCAGCAGCGCTTGGGAGAACGTATCAGGTATCCATTTATCCGATTGCAACCGACATCACGTCTCTATTTCTGCTCATTGTAGCGATTGGCGTAATTCCTCCGATATGTGAGGAACTGTTGTTCAGAGGTGTGCTGTTGACCGGATACGAACAAAAGGGAAGATGGTTCGCCGCGGCGATGAGTTCCGTCTTGTTCGCACTCTTTCACGATAATCCATATCGGCTGTTGGAGCTGTTCTTCGCCGCCTGGGTATCGGCCCTGATCGTGCTCTACGCTCGGTCAATCTGGCCGGGGATCGTTATTCATATGGCGACGAACATATCGTATGTAATCGGATCGTATATGCAAGGCGGGGACTTGGTGAAGAGTATATCTTCACCATCTGGTTCTCCTGACTATATTTTGTTAGGGTTCTCAGGAGCAGCGTCCATCCCCGCGCTGTATCTATGCTTGTTCCTGCTGCGGAAGATTGATAAGATTGAACGGCCTCGAAACCACTCCAAGGATATATATCCCACTTCTTCGGACATAAAGTATTGGCAGGTGCCGATTCTCATTTCTGTTTGCTGGTTTATATTTGAAATGATCATGATAAACAAAACTTAAGAAGCATTGCCATGTAAACGCAAGGTCGAAGTCATCTACAATCTGGTTGATCTGGTTGATCTGGTTGATTGGATGTGGTTTATTATGCTTAAAATCATCAAATTATTCGACTTATGTTGGAAAATGACCATGAGACAGTATACGAAGAAGAAATGAGAGATCGGCATGCGCCGAACCCGGCGCGTTGCGCACCGAGGAATTCGGAGTGGATCGTAAGGTTTTTTGTGTTTATATATTTAAATGGGATTACCTAGGGGTATATGATATGGAAAAAAGGAATGAAGATGGTCAAAGCAAGAGCAAACGAAAACGCTTGACTTTGCGAGAAAAAGATTGTATCTTCAATGGAAATCGAATTGAGAAAGTTAGGAAAAAGCGAAGACCAAAGACATGAGCGCCACGGTACGTACGCATGCGCAGAGAGGGGGCCCCAGGCTGCAAGGCTCCTCGTGCGGGTGGTTGCTTCCTCCTTTGCAGCTGCGGTTCTCGGTGTCCGGGCGGGGCGCTGTTGAATGCCGGGTTACGCCGTTATGCCGTGTATAAGGATCGCTTGCTTCGTGCAGGCGGTCAAATTAGGGTGGTACCACGACGCATTCGTCCCTTGGGGCGGGTGCGTTTTTTTTGTATTGGCGGAGTGGCCTGCAAGGTTGGAAGCATTGGTAAAGGTCTTGAAGGTCGGATGAAATGCGGTTACCTAACGAAAAGAGGAGGAATGGGCAAAATGCGTCAATCACAACTACTATCCCCAACATTGCGGCAAGCGCCAGCGGATGCCGAGGCGGCGAGTCATCAGCTGCTGATGCGGGCGGGGTACATCCGGCCGCTGGCGGCAGGAGTGTATTCGTATTTGCCGTTGGGCTGGAAGGTGCTGCGCCACATCGAGCGCATCGTACGCGAGGAAATGGATCACGCGGGAGCGCAGGAGCTCCATCTCCCAGCGATGCTGCCAGCCGAGCTGTGGAAGGAATCAGGACGGTATGACGTATATGGGCCTGAGCTAATCCGTCTGCATGACCGTCATGGGCGCGAATTCGCGCTCGGTCCGACACATGAAGAGGTGGTTACGGCGCTTATTCGGGACGAGGTGAAGTCTTATAAGCGGATTCCGTTGACGGTATATCAGATCCAGACAAAGTACCGCGACGAACGGCGGCCGCGGTTCGGGCTGCTGCGCTGCCGTGAATTCGTGATGAAGGATGCGTATTCGTTCGATATCGATGCGGCTGGGCTGGATGCGAGCTATCGCTCAATGTTCGAGGCTTATCATCGCATTATGCAGCGGTTGGGGTTGCGCTATCGTGCGGTAGAGGCGGATGCGGGCGCCATGGGCGGCGAAGGGGCGACGCATGAGTTCACGGCGCTGGCCGATGTTGGGGAGGACACGGTCGTAACGTGCACGGAGTGCGGCTACGCAGCCAATCTGGAGCGGGCGGAAGCGGGACGAGGCGCTTCGACAGCAAGTGATGCTGTTGGAAATGGAGTTGACGGCGATGCTCAGGCAGCGCGTGGTGAATCGGATGAAAATCTGGCCGAGGATCAAGCTTCAAAACTAGCAGACGCTCAAGCCTATAAGCTTGACAGTGCAATCGCTCAAGCTGAACGATTCCTTACGCCGGACATGAAAACGATTGAGGATTTGGTTGCAGGACTGAAGATGGATGAAACGGCGTTCATTAAGACGCTCATCTATGCCGCTGATGGAGAAACGGTGGCGGTGCTCGTGCGCGGGGATCATGAAGTGAACGAGATAAAAGTGAAAAATGCGCTTGGCGCAGACGTGATTGAGCTGGCGGACGAGGAGACTGTCGCGCAGGTGACGGGAGCGCCGACAGGCTTTGCGGGACCGATAGGGCTGAAGCAGAAAGTGAAGCTGCTCGTCGATTATGCAGTTGCCGCGTTGAGCGAAGGCATCGCCGGGGCAAACAAGGAGGATTATCACGTGAGGCATGTCGTGCCTGGCCGTGATTTTGCGATTGACGGAGCAGGCGATTATCGCAATGTGATGGAAGGCGAGTTATGTCCGCATTGCGACGGAGGCCGCTTGCAGTTCCACCGCGGCATCGAGGTCGGCCACGTATTCAAGCTCGGCACAAAATATAGCGCGGCGCTTGGCGCCACCGTCCTCGATCCGAACGGCCGCGAGCAGCCGCTGCTGATGGGGTGCTATGGCATCGGGGTATCGCGCCTAATGGCTGCGATTGTCGAGCAGCATCATGACGAGCGCGGCTTGAGCTGGCCACAGGCGATTGCACCGTTCCACGTGCATGTTATCCCGGTGGCTGTTAAAGATGAGCAGCAGATGCAAGCAGCAGAGCGGCTGTATGCGGAGCTGCAGCGGGCTGGCGTGTCCGTGCTGCTGGACGACCGCGACGAGCGTGTCGGCGTCAAGCTGGCGGATGCGGATTTGTTCGGCATTCCGCTGCGGATTGTGTGCGGCAAGTCGGTGGCGGATGGCATGGTGGAGTGGAAAGAGCGTGCGTCTTCAGAGGTGAAGCTTGTGGAAATTGGGGAGTGTTTGGAGAAGGTTAGGCAGTGGGCGCAGCTATTATTGTGCAGCCCGTTTTGGTAATCTAAAGAATAACAGAAATATGATATCATTCTTCCGAAAGAACCGGAGGCTCTTTAACCCCTGAACGAGGGAAGAAGGGCCTCTTTTCGTTACCGTTATTATGAACAGATGCTATAATCAATGAAAGGTGGGCATTTTGTCTAACGGTTACTACTCTGTCTAAGCATGACTGGATATTTTAAAACAGTATGACTTTATTATTGACCTGAAAGCATTAGAACTATGTATTTGAACAATGAATGGGGAAAAATTATAGGTTGAATCGGGGAAGTCGCCGACATCCTAGTGATAAAGCACAGAAGAATATTCAGACAAATCACGACCCGGCCTAAGATAAAAGCTATCTAAGGCCGGGTCGCGTCGTAGATGCTGAAACGTTATATGAAATCACAGCAGTAGTATAATAGGAAGGTATTCACGGAGGTTAATATGAAAACCTATATATACATGGTTAGACATAGTGAATCACTCAAAACAGAAGGAAATGAAAGAACGCGTGGCTTGACTGAGAAGGGGAAGTCGGATGCTCATAAGATAACTGAATTATTGAAAGAAGAGAGGATAAATACGTTCATTTCAAGTCCTAATACGCGGGCCATATTAACAATCGAGGAATTAGCGCAGTGTCTTGGTGAAAAAATATTAGTGTTTGAAGATCTTAAAGAAAGAATTTTGTCTAGTAAAGATAACTGTATGTCCGATAAAGAATTATATCCATATCTGAAGAAGATGTTTTGGGATCCAGACTTTGCATTGCCTGGAGGAGAATCTAATACCGTTTGAAAGAACCGATCTGTAGCAGTCTTGAAAGAGATATTAAAGAACTATAAAGGCCAGAAAATAGTAATAGGAACACATGGAATTGTCATGACACTAATGATGGGATATTTTGATAGTCAATATGGATTGGATTTTTTAATACATACTTCTAAACCTGATGTATACAGAATGGAATTTCATGAAGAAGAATTAATAGAAGCAAAGAGATTATGGAAATGATTTTGGATGTTATTCGAAGATGGCTGTGACTTCATATAACACCGCATTCACGCGGCGATCCGGCACAAGCCGTCCCTTGGTCCGCCCGAGAAATTTCGGGGGAGTGATGTCAGGCGGACACACCTGCACTGGCTAAGTGGCGAAGCCACCGGACCTTAAGCCAGTGAGGCGTCGTGAATACAAGAACGTTATACGACAGACCGAAGCAAACATATATCTAAAAGATTAATCCAACAGTTGAATAAAGAAGGTGATTCAAAATATGAAAAGAACGACTGAAGTATATAAAAACGATGAATTGTCAATTGAATACTCAATTATTAATAAAGGTGGAATTCCCATTCTCGTAATGCACGGTGGACATTCAAATTGTAATGAAGAATTTGGATATTCAGAGTTAGAACAACAAGGATATTCGATACTTACACCTTCTAGACCAGGGTACGGGAAAACATCTCCTAATAATGGCTTAAACCTATCAACGGCTTGCAATTCCTACATTGAGCTCTTAAATCATCTTAAGCTAGACAAGGTTCATGTAATTGCAATTTCTGCAGGTGGACCTAGCGCGATTTATTTCACTTCTAAATACCAAGAGCGTGTAAAAAGTCTTACGTTACAATCTGCTGTATCTAAAGAATGGCTTACACCTAAAGATAAAGAATATAAAGCAGCCAAAATGCTTTTCCACCCTTCACTGGAGAAATATACATGGAAGTTACTCAGATCTATGATTAACATATCTCCAAAATTTATCTTTAAGCAGATGGCTCCTTCTTTTAGTAAATTGTCATATGCTAAATTAAAAAGCCATATTAGTGACGAAGATATTAATAAGTTTAAGGAAATGATAGAACGCCAACGCTCAGGACAGGGTTTTTTTATAGATTTATCACAGACAGGTAATATCGCTCTTTCAGATTTGCAATCAATTAAGTGCCCGACTCTTATTCTGCATAGCCGAAATGATGGGGCTGTTTCAATCGAGCATGCGTATAATGCACATAATAATATTTCAAATTCCAAACTTTGTATCCTTAATACATGGGGACACCTAATATGGCTTGGACAAGGAGTAGAGGAAATGAATATAGAGCTATTCAGTTTTCTACATGCTAATAATTAATCTGGAAGTTATTCAAGATGCCCGTCGGATAACATAATATTCGCGTTGCGGTCCATTCGGCCCTTGATCTGCCCGAGGTATTTTCGAAGAAGAACATCAGGCATATACATCCATTCCCCTAAGATAGGAGCTATCTAAGGGGAATGGTCGTCGCGAATATGACAACGTTAGACGAAACCGGTGCAACTGAATATTTAAAACCTAAAAAGTACTTTAAAGATGAAAGTATACCCTAATACATTGGTTAGTTCGCGAGTCAAGGCGAGCTAATGTATTATAGTCGGGAATGCCCGACCGTTATATAAAATCGCGCGCAGTTGACCGCTCCGTCCGTGGGGCGGATTATTAAATGCATGAATCATTTTTTATGGGGGATTAATAATGAATAAAATGATTGAGTATGGTTTTTTATGCACAAGTAAGGATGAAAAGGCACTAATGAATGCTCTTTACAAATTTTTAGAACCACTTAATAGAACGTTCTCAAAAACTAACAATAAAGGTATGTTGAATGCGAGATTGCCATATGTTTATAAATATTTTTATTGGAATTTGAATAAAGAAAAGCAAGTATATGTAGAAATGTACCCAAATAAAGATTTAGAAGGAAAATGTAAGTTTTCAAATGAAGACATCGGTTGGGTATTGTTTGCTAATCTAAAAGATCAAGCACCACCATATCATGTTCCTATCGAGGAACAAGAAAAATATCTTAATGATTTACTAAGTTCATCGAATTTTGATTATGTAAAACTATTTGAGTACAGCGATGATGAAGAAAGACTATAGTTGCATGTGCTGTAGTGAAAAGAGAGCAATCGGACCCGGCGCGTTGCGCCTTAAGCCTCTCGGGCTCGTGAATACAACAACGTTATAAGAAATCCCCGCGAAAGGGAGAGAAAATAATGAAGGATCTTATCCGTAATATCATCTGGAAGGAAAGATGTAAGGATTTCCAATCATTGTTAGCACAAGATGTCCCGAAAAATATTATTCCAATGGACTCTGGACTTGAAGCAGATGTATTTAGGATCAGCACGACGGAATCTAATTTTGTATTAAAAGTATGGAATCGGGATTCAAAGCCAGATATATCAATTCAATATAATCTGTTAGAGGGTTTGTATAATCGAGGAATTGCAGTTTCAAAGCCGTGTGGTTGGGGAGTGGATGAAAACAATAATCAAGTTTTATTAACCAGTTTCGATGGTACACCTATTAATAAAGTGAATAAATTGAAACTTACTGAAATTGCAAATATATTAACTGAGATACATAAATTTCCGACAGATATATTGGGTAGTAGAACAATGCCTAGATACGATTTTGTAGACTATTTCTTCCCAGGACTTGACGATCAGTTAGATATAAAAGAATTATTAATCCAACTCGTTGGAAGTACAAAGATGGAACAAAATTGTCTCATTCATGGTGATTATAATTTGGGAAATATCCTTGAATCAGATGGAAAGTATACAATTATCGATTGGACGAACGTCCAACTTGGCGATCCAAGATATGATATTTCATGGTCAATTATCTTAATTTGGATTTATGTAGGTGAAAGGTATTGTTCAACTTACCGTTCTGTATTTTTAGCGATGAACAATTACACTGGGGATGAACTAGAAAAATTTGAAGCTATTGCTTGCCTCCGATGGATTCTGCTAAACAGAATTGCACATCTTCCAAAACGGGATAAAACAATTTCAACGGTTAGAACCATCTTAATGAAGAATAAATACTTGAATGAAGAATTACTTTGAAGGTTACTCGAAGTAGGCGGGGACATCTTATAACAATGTATTCACGCATTGGGCCGGCTCCGCCGCCCCTCGGTCCGCCAGAAGCAATCGAAGAAAATTCGGTGAAGTAGATTCAAGCAAGGAAGTAGATTCAACGGACACATCCGAACCACCCAACCGCATCGCGGCCAGTCACTTCGTTCCTTTAGGGTGGTGGGACGTCATGAACACGGAAACGTTATAAGAAATTGGCGCAAGTGTATATTGAAAGGCGTGAGAAAAATCGATTTCAATGACAATGAAATAATGGAAATTCAAGCATCTACTTTATATGTGCTAAATAAAGAGAACAGAATTATAAGAATTAATGAGAGATCTCAAACTAGTCCTCCGGCAATTTTTATTGGAAAAACAAAAAAATCTATTTTTACTTACTTTAGAAACGATATATCACAATTAACTATAGATGAGATCAATACGTACATCTTTGATTCAATAAATATCATAGATCTTTGCGGGATTATTGGGAAATACAAGAAAGTAAAAGACATTTGGATAGGTCCAGCATATAGATTCAATCAAAATGAAATCAGGAATACAGAAGAAGCGATTACAGTTATCGATGGGTCTAACAAACAGTTGTTGAACAAACACTTTGGTGGCTTAATCAATGAACTGGATGATCGATCTCCTATTGTGGGGTATATCGTGAATAAAGAAGCAGTTTCAGTTTGTTGCAGTGCGCGCAAGACAAGTAAAGCAGCAGAGGCAAGCTTAATGACGGTAGAGCAATTCAGGGGGAAAGGACTTGCTCAGAAAGTTGTATATGGGTGGAGCAAAGAAATATTTGGGCAAGGATTAATTCCTCTTTACAGTACTTCATGGGATAACTTGAGTTCACAGAAAGTAGCACAAAAATTAGGATTAGTTCAATATGGAGTTGATTTTAATATTAGTACGGAATAAAGAAAATTGTTAGTTTTTCCAAGAAGGCGCCAACATCTTACAACACCGTATTCACGCTGAGGGGCTTACGCCCCTTGGTCCGCCAGAGGTGTTTCGGGAAGTGGGCTCAGGCGGACAGCCCTGCGAACCTAACCGCGTCGCGGCCGCCCCGTTGGGACTTAAGGTTCTCGGGTTCGTGAATACAAGAACGTTATAGGAAATCAGCGCAAACATAACATCTAAAATATGAACATTTCTAAAGCATTCTGTCCCTTGACTAACGAGGAGAAAAATTGAACAAGCGACAGTATTTGGAGGAATTTGATGAAAACTAATATGATAAAGCGTATCTCAGATATTCAGAGTAATAACAAATTCTCAGGAACGATACTTGTTAAAGAGGACAAAGAAATTTTGGCGGAATTATGCTATGGATATGCTGTATGCTAATCGTTCTGAACAATCAAAAAATAACACTTCCACTCGATATGGAATAGCCTCGGGCTGTAAGCTTTTTACTGGAATAGCAATTTGTCAGCTTGTGGAGGGTGGAAAGCTTTCATTTGATACAAAGTTAAAAGAGTGTCTTGATGTTAACTTTCCAAATTTTGATGAGGGAATAACAATCCATCATCTTCTAACACATACGTCTGGAATACCAGATTACTTTGATGAGGAAGTTATGGAAGGCTATGAAGAGTTGTGGATTGAAACCCCGATGTATCAAATAAGAAACTTGAAAGATTTCTTGCCATTATTTCAAGACAAACCAATGAAACGTAATGTAGGGGAAAGGTTTCATTATAATAATGCAGGATATATTTTGCTTGGTTTAATTGTCGAGCAGGCAAGTCAACTTAGCTTCGTTGAATACGTTGAGGAGCATATTTTTAGAAAAGCTGGAATGGAGGAATCAGGATATTTTGAATTTGATGCCTTGCCGTCAAGGACTGCGCTAGGGTATATTGACTATCCTAATGGCACTTGGAAGACAAATATCTATTCATTGCCTGTAAAAGGCGGTTCAGATGGTGGAGCATTTGTTACAGTCAACGATATGACTAAGCTATGGGATGCACTTATGAATCATCTACTATTAAGCGAAACTTACACTCAACAATTGCTCACTCGGCACATTCGAACCAATGAGGATAATAATTTTTATGGTTACGGTGTATGGATTGAGATATTTGAAACTGACATTCTAAAGTATCACGTTATGGGTTATGACCCTGGCGTCAGTTTCCACTCTGCTTTTTACCCAGGGAACTCGATCAAAGTTGTTGTATGTTCAAACAAGTCTGATGGCGCATACGGTATTATGAAAGGGATTGAGGATGAAATAATAAATGTACAATAGGTAAGAGCAGTTGTGAAAGTCTACTTCGTCTAACACCATATTCACGCTTCGGGCCATTCGACCCTCGATCCGGCAGAGGTATGATGTGATTCGGGGATGCAATTGGCAGTACCGAGGAAGCATATTCAACCGGACACATCTGCACCACCTAACCGCATCGCGGCCGCCCCTTTGGGGCTTAAGGTGTTGGGACGTGGTGAATACAACAACGTTAGAGCTTCTCCTTTGTTTTATTTTTCTGAATCAACTTAATTTGAATGGGGGGATATCATGATAATTAACAAACAAGAGTTTTATGTTAATGGGATAAATTATACTGTTAGATCTGCAATCGAGAGAGATGCAAAAGATTTGTCAGGATTAAGATTACAGATTGATGGAGAGACCGAAAATTTAGACAGAGAAAAAGGGGAGGCGTTCATAGATGTACCGGGTTTTGAACAAATTATTAAAACAGATACTGAAAATAGAAGGAACTTATTTTTAGTTGCGGTAGTTCATGATCGGATAGTCGGGTTTTCAAGATGCGAAGGAAATCATTTAAATAGATTCTCTCATAAAATAGATTTCGGAGTATGCGTAATAAAAGATTTTTGGGGATACGGTATAGGGGGAAATCTTTTAAAAGAATCTATTTCTTGGGCTGACTCCAATGGTATTAAAAAAATCACTTTGAATGTTTTAGAAACAAATGATAAAGCCATTAAACTTTATAAAAAGCTTGGCTTTGAAATAGAAGGTATATTAAAAAAAGACAAAATCCTTTCGGACGGTAAATACTATAACACCATTATTATGGGAAGGTTTAATGAATGATGCCTTATAAAACTGTCGGGTCTATCAATTCACATATAAGTCAAAGAATTGAAATAATTAATTTCCTATCCTATTTTCTAAAATCAACATAGATGTTTAACATACAGATGCCCGTTCGTTAACCGACGAACAAATTGGTTCATTAATTAATGTGTGTGATCGGTTGGAACGGTTCCATCAGATGAAAGGACGTAACTGGAGAGGAAAGCAGCCTCGATTGAAAAAAAATGCATAACCTATGCGAGATCGAGCAATCATATTTATGCTTTTGGATACTGGTATTCGACGTGAGATGCTAGTTAATATCAATTTAGATCAGCTGCAGCCGTATGATCCTGATGTACTACGTTCTTCAAGGAAAGCGAACGGGGGTTCGGTCCGCTTCTATTTCAAAATCACTTGTATGTGAGTACCGTCGGTTGCGTCTTCTGTGACGCTTTTGACGGTACTTTTGCGTTCAAAGAAGTTTGCTGGTTTTCCCTAACGATGAAAGTGAATTGAAACTCACGAAAAGTAAGGGATCTATATGATTATCATTAAGGTCAGTGAGGTTTCTCCATTTCACGCGGCGGCAAATTTTGAATTTGCTAATCCACGGATCAGTTGTTGAACCTTGTCCAATTAAACCTATAATGTCTATTGATAAACTAGGGTTCGCTGTGCTAACGGATTGATCGGAGTTTTCTGGCTGTTGAGTTTATAAGAGGAATTCTATTAGACTCAATACACGTCGAATTTCGGGGGATGAAACCTTCTTCGTGAATTTAATGTATTATATGATAGGATGTAATCTTTTCGAGGGGGAGCGCAGCATGGGAATCTTGTCGAGATTTAGGGATATTATGGCAAGCAATGTTAACGCCTTATTGGATAAGGCGGAAGATCCGGAGAAGACGATTGATGATTATATGCGGAGCTTGAACAGCGACCTAGGCAAGGTTAAAGCGGAGACGGCTTCGGTGCTGGCGGATGAGAGAAGGGCCAAAAGTGCATTGGATGAATGCAATGCCGAGATTAAAAAGCTGCAGCGTTATGCCGAGAAATCAGTGGAAGACGGTAAGGAAGAGGACGCTCTCAAGTTCCTGGAGCGAAAGGCAGCGTTGGCAGAGCAACAAAACCGATTGCAAACGTCTTATGACCTGGCTTCTGCCAATGCCGTAAAGATGAAGCAAATGCAGGATAAGCTTGTGTGGGATATGGGCCGGTTGGAAGCGCGGCGGACCGAACTGAAAGAGAAGATGGCGGCGGCCAAAGCACAGCAAAGATTGAATTCAGGCAACGACGTGGATTCGTCATTCGATGCCCTGGAAGAGAAGGCGAATCACGCCTTGGATGAAGCGATGGCCTTGGCCGAGCTTAGAGGCGGTGCGAAGGAAGACGATCTGGATGACCTGATCGCACAATTGGAGAAGAATATGAGCACGAATATGAATACGACTACCACTGCAGAAGATGAATTGGCTGCACTCAAAGAAAAAATGAACAAGAAGGAATAACGGTTTCTTTGTGATAGGGGTGAGCAGATGCCGATTATCGAGTACAAATGTCCAAACTGCGGCAGCGGGATGGTTTTTGACGCTGACACAGGGATGTTATCCTGCTATAGCTGCGGAAGAAAAGACAATATCGAGCAAATTCCCGATCCTCTGACGAAACATGTTTTTTCAGAAGAAGATGAGGCCAGGGAGTATCATTGCAATAGCTGCGGAGCCGTCATTATGACCGAAGCGGAGACGAGTGCAACGAGCTGCAGCTTTTGCGGTTCAGCCGTTGTTCTCAGCGATCGGCTGACCGGGGAGTTGGCTCCGGTGAAGATCATCCCTTTTTCCATTAGTAAGGAACAAGCGATGAAAGCATTCCGAAAATGGTGCGGGAAAGGCCTTGTAACGCCAAGCGGGTTTATGACAGCGGATCGAATTAAGGGAATAACCGGGTTGTACGTGCCTTTTTGGCTCTATGATTTGCATAATGACGTGGAGGTTTATGCCCGTGCCACGAAAGTGAGCACTTATAGATCAGGCGACTACGAGTATACCAAAACGGATTATTATGACTTATATCGGGAGATCTGTCTGGATTATATAAAGGTGCCGATTGATGCATCGGAGAAAATGAATGATGAACTGATGGATAAATTGGAGCCTTTTCCTTATGATAAGCTGGAAAGCTTTAAAACTCCGTATCTTGCCGGTTACATTGCCGAAAAATACAGCTATAACGATGAGGAGCTATACCCTCGGGTTAAAGATAAAATAGATAAATATATCTATTCCTATATTAATTCTACGGTGTCAGGGTACGCTACCGTGAACTATACCGATGTAGACATCGATACAGAGCTAGAACGTGCCGATTATGTTCTGCTTCCGGTATGGATGGTACAATATGACTACAATAAAAGGAAGTATACGTTTGCCATGAACGGCCAGACGGGCAAGGTGGTGGGCAAGCCTCCGATTAGCAAGATGAAAGTGGCCGGATGGTTTGCAGGTATTTCCGGTATCTCTTTCCTTGCACTGCACCTAGTGTCCTCTTGGATAATAGGGGGTGGATTTTGGTGAGAAGGAAGAGAGTGATCCTTGCCGTCCTGTTCTTCTTCGTCATGATGCTTGCCGTCCCTATGGACATGATTGCGGGCGAAGCGGCCGCAACGAAGGAGAAGCAATTGATTTTTGATACAGCGGAACTGCTCAATCAGCAGGAATATGATGAGCTGAACGCATTGGCTAATCAATACGGAGCCGAACGAGAAACGGACATGATGATTGTGACGATCAACAGCCCGGAAGCTTACGACGTGAAGAAAATGACGCAGGATTTCTACGATGACTATGCGCCCGGTTACGATAAGCCTCATGGCAATGCCGTCATTTTGATGCTGGACATGACTCATCGGGATGTGTATTTGGCCGGATTCTATAAAGCGAAGACGTATCTCGATGACGAGAGGTTAGATAAGATACGTGATAAGATCACCCCGGATTTAACGAGCGGCGATTATAAGCTGGCTTTTCAAAAGTATATCCAAACGGCACATAAATATATGGGTTTCCGCTCAGGGGTAAACCCGGACAATATCTTTTTCAATACGTGGGTTCAATTGGGCATTGCGCTGGCACTCGGAGGGGGGATTGTAACCTTGATGGTTCGCCGTTCCGGCGGCCGGATAACGGTAAATTCCCGGACCTACGAGGATGCAAGCACTTCGGGAGTTGTGGATTATGAGGATACTTACCTTCATACCAGCACAACGAAACGGAAGATCGAACGAAGCAGCAGCAACGGCTCAAGCGGCGGAGGCGGAGGGACCACCTCAGGCGGTCATTCGCATAGCGGCAGCAGAGGATCATTTTAGAGGTAGTTCAAAAGGTCCGCTTTTGATCACGAAGAGAAACAGGAAGTAGCTCGGCATCGAATCTTGCATTCACTCTTGAAAAGCGTATGCTTTCGAAGTATGTTTCCTGCGGAAACATTGTAGCTGCTTATGTAGTCTCGCCTACACTCGGCTGCTCCTTACAAGTTTTGCGAAGCAAAACTCGCATCGGAAGCATACGCTTCGAGTTCAAGCAACCTTCTCGGTGCTGAAAAACAGACTTACACTTTTAATGAAGGGATGGGTATAGAATGGGGTTCTTCAGAAACCAATTTGCGAATGTTGTGGAATGGGAAGAATTTAGAGACGATATGATTTTTTGGAAGTGGAGCAACCGGGAGATTAAAAAAGGATCCAAGTTAATTATCCGCTCCGGTCAAGATGCGATTTTTGTAAATAACGGCAAGATCGAAGGGATTTTTGAGGATGAAGGGGAGTATAACATTGATTCTGACATTATCCCGTTCCTGTCCACGCTAAAAGGGTTTAAATTTGGTTTTAACAGCGGGATGAGGGTGGAAGTCTTATTCGTCAACACGAAGGAGTTCACCGTCAGATGGGGAACGCAGAACCCGGTTCTGATCCCGTCTCCCCAGCTTCCGGGCGGCATGCCCATTCGCGCTAACGGCACGTTCAATTTTAAAGTGAACGATTACGTGACGCTGATCGATAAGATTGCCGGGATGAAAGACAGTTATCTGGTCGAGGATGTGAAAATCCGGATTACTTCCGTGTTGGATCAGTTGTTAATGAAGTGGATCAGCCGGGAAGGGAAGGACATGTTCAACCTGCAGGCGAATGCTTCCGATATTGCCGCAGGCATTCGCGAAGATCTGGATATGCAAGTGATGGACAACGGGATGACGATTACAGGCTTTCAAGTCATGAGCTTCAATTACCCTCAAGAAATCCAAGATATGATTACGAAGACGGCTTCCCATGAGATGATCGGCAATGTGCAGAAGTATCAACAGGTTACCATGACGGACGGGATTGCATCCGGTAAAGTACAAGGCGGCGGCGCTGCCTCGGACATGGCGGGTATGATGATGGGGATGAACATCGCCAATGAAATGATGAAAAATATGAACCAAAACCAAAAGCCTTCGGCTGAGACAGCGCCTGCTGCTTCCACTCCTTCTGAAGGCAATAAAAAGCCTAACTTCTGCCCTCACTGCGGTGCGAAAAACGAAGGGGCTAACTTCTGCCCGAATTGTGGTCAGAAACTGAACTGAACTTGTAACCCGGAAAGCCGCCTCCACCATCATGAAGCCGACCACGTAAGGTCGGCTTTTTGTGTTCTGTGAAACCAAAGAGTTTACAGCTCATCAGCAATACCTAACAATGCGATGCCAATGATTACAACGACAATAAACGCATATTGCTTCTTGTTCAACCGTTCCTTAAGAAATAATCGGGACAGGATGACCGAAAAAATGCTGTAGGAAGCAATAAGGGGGGCTGCAATAATGGCGTTGCTAGACATGGCGAACACATAGAAGAATTGCCCCGTTGTTTCAAATATGGCAGCATAACCTTTAACACGTTCTTTGAACATGTTGAACTGCTGTTTTTTAATAAACTTGAGGTATGTAAATGCGAACACAGCGCAAATGAAAAAGGTGAATTCATAAGCGAGCAGGGCAGCGTCTTCACTGATCAGACTCAGCTCATCCAAATAAATCGCATCGGCAAAGGTTCCGAGCCCGTCGATTAAGCAGTATAGAATCGGGAATGTAATGGCCATAAAACCGATTTGATATTTTTTATCAATTAGTGTTGCACGGTTCTGGAGAGCTTCGCGTTCAGCTCTCTTTTCCAAAATAGCAATTCCAATAACGCCTAAAGTAATAATGGTCACACCCAATATTTCAATGATGCTCAGGTCGTGGGTGAAAAAAATGAACAACAGTATGGCCGTGACGGCTCCTGAAGAATTCTGTACGGGAGATGCAATGGAAAGCTCCATATATCGTAAACCAATATAACCGATCGTCATCGACAAGATGTAAAGTGCAGATACGGGAAAATAGCGAATTAAGTCTAAGGGATCAAAGTTGATTCCCTGGATGAACATATAAGCCGTGGCGTGAATCCCCATAACCAAGCCCACCATAATGACGATTTTAATATGGCTGAACCGATCATGACTATCACTGCCTTTTTTATAAAATAGATCAGCACCTCCCCAAGCTAAAGCTGTTAATAAAGCAAATAAAAACCACATGATTCGCACTCCTTGTTACAGATTTCACATATAGTTTAAACTTTATTATTATAAAGACTTCACCATGAATGTCAAGAGCAAATCAGGCCGTGTATGATTGACCATGGACGGCATTTTCGGTCGTACCCAATAGAGTGGGCAAAAGATTTTCAATTCATTTTCTGTTACATTTAGGGATGACATTAAAAAAGGGCTTATTAAGATGGAAGAATGACTTTGTAATCTATATATAATTAATTTTCTCAAAGTAAAATATAGTTAGGATGATCTTTAGATGAAAATTTTGCTCGTGGAAGATGATAAAACGATTGCGTCTGGTCTTGAGTATTCACTGCAGCAGGATCACTTTTCTACTGTTCTTTGTCATGATATTGCATCGGCAAAAAAGGTGATAGCTGAAGATCTGGATCAATTCGCGTTATGCTTGTTTGATTTATCCCTCCCAGATGGAAGCGGCTATGAATTGTGCAAGATCGTAAAAGAGCGGAGAGATATTCCGGTCATTTTTTTAACGGTGATTGATGATGAGGTCAATGTTGTCATGGGGTTGGATATGGGGGCTGATGATTATATTACGAAGCCTTTTCGCGTTCGCGAGCTTCTCTCGCGAATCAAATCCGTCTTACGGAGATACCATAAGCCGTCTCAGACCAGGTCGATTATCGAGATAGATCAGGTTCGCATTAATACGCTCGAGGGAAAGGTGTATAAACACAGCGCGGAAATTCCGCTGACGGCTTTAGAGTATCGCTTGCTGCTCATTTTCGGCAATCATATTGGACAGGTGCTTACGAGAAATCAACTGCTAGAGCAGATCTGGGATGTGGCAGGGGACTTCGTGAATGATAATACATTAACGGTGTATATCAAAAGGCTGCGGGAAAAGCTAGAGGATCAACCGCAGCGCCCGACGCTGATCAAAACCGTGCGCGGTCTTGGCTATAAGGTTGGTGATTAGATGCTGCGGAACCGGGAGATTCAAACTTTGCTGCTAACGATGAGCTTCATCAGCTTGGCGGCGACCGTTGCTGCCGCTTGGATATCGCCTGTCGCCGCAGCTCTCGTGTTCGTTGTTGCCGTTTTGCTTATGGGAAGCAGCCTCGCATTCACGCGATGGAGATACCGCGAAATCGAAAAGCTGTCTGCCTATTTGCGCCAAATTAGCAGCGGCAATGATTCGCTTGATGTTCGCGATAATCAAGAAGGCGAGCTTAGCATTTTGAAGAATGATATTTATAAAGTGACCCTCATGTTGTCCGAGCACCGTTCTCTTTTGCAGCAAGATAAAATCCAACTGACCGATGCCATTTCTGATATCTCCCATCAGCTCAAAACGCCGCTGACTTCCATGACAGTCATGGCCGATTTGTTGCGCGATCCCGAGCTGCCTCAAGCGAAAAGAACGGAGTTTTCGCGCAATATTCGGATTCAGCTTGAACGAATCGATTGGCTGGTCACTTCCTTGCTGAAGCTCTCAAAAATTGAGGCGAAGACGGTACAATTTAAACAAGATCGGGTACCGGTGAACATGCTCGTACAAAAGGCGTTGGAGCCTGTCCTCATTCCAATGGATATTAAAGACATATCGGTTTCGGTTCAGGGAGAAGATACCGTCGCATTTGTTGGCGATCTCCATTGGACGGCCGAAGCGCTCATCAATATTTTGAAGAACTGTGTCGAGCATACGGAGGAAGGCGGAGCGATCGCCATTTCTTTTTCGGAAAATGCGTTATTTACGGAACTCATTATCGAAGATAATGGCAAAGGAATCCCGAAGGAAGATTTGCCCTATATTTTTAAACGGTTTTATAAAGGGAAGAATGCGAGCGAGGGCAGCATCGGCATTGGTCTGTCGATGGCTCACAGCATGATTACAAGTCAGAACGGTGTGATTGACGTGGCGAGCGACAAGGACAAGGGGACACAGTTTCGGATTAAGTTTTACAAGCAGGTAGTTTAAGCCCAGGTGACTAAACTGTCATTTTCCGAGTCACTGGAAAGTCATTTTAGACAGATAAAATGAGTTCCATCAGCACATCTATGGAGGTTGTACCATGACCATTTTACAAATCGAACATCTGTCTAAAATTTACGGGAAGGGCGAATCATCGGTTAAGGCGCTTGATGATGTATCTTTTTCGGTCGAAAAAGGGGAGTTCGTCGCCATTATCGGTCCATCCGGATCAGGGAAATCGACGCTGCTGCATCTGTTAGGCGGCGTGGATCGGCCGACCAGCGGCAAAATCCTCGTTGATAATACGGACATGTATAGCTTGAATGAAACGCAGTTAGCGATTTTTAGACGCAGACAAATCGGCTTGATCTATCAGTTCTACAATCTGATTCCCGTCCTGACGGTGGAAGAAAATATTACGCTGCCGATCTTGCTTGATAAGCAGAAGGTGGATCGGAAGCAGCTTGACGATCTCGTGAAGACACTGAGCCTGCAGCAGCGTCTGAACCACCTGCCGAATCAGCTATCCGGCGGACAGCAGCAAAGAGTCTCGATTGGCCGAGCACTCATTGGCAATCCGGCGATTATGCTGGCGGATGAGCCTACCGGCAATCTGGACAGCAAGAATAGCAGCGAGATCATCGACTTACTGAAAATGTGCAACAAAACCTATCAACAGACGCTGATCGTGATTACCCATGATGAACGGATTGCTCTGCAAGCCGATAGGGTCATCTCGATTGAAGACGGACGGATCTCCAAGGATGAGGTGATCCGCCCATGAATATCGTCAACCAACTCACCGTTAGACATTTGAAGCACAACAAGAAACGAACGCTTATCACTATCATTGGTGTCGTGATTTCGGTGGCGATGGTGACGGCAGTGGCCACACTCGCTTTTTCCTATTTGGATATCATGAAAAGGCAAACCATCGCGGATGGAGGGGAATGGCATGTCCTATACAAGGATGTAAACAGAGAACAACTTGAAGCGATTAAAAATGATGATGCAACAAAAACCGTTGTGCTCATAAGAGATCGCGGCTACGCTCCTTTGACGGGAGGTCAAAATCCAAGCAAGCCATATTTGTTCATCAAGGAGTATAATGCACAAGGTTTAACTGAATTCCCGATTGAATTGAGCAAAGGGCGTCTTCCGCGTGCAGACAAGGAAGTCGTGATTTCCGAGGCCATCGCAACGAACGCACAGGTCAACTACGAGATTGGCGATCAGCTCGCGCTCCAGGTTGGCGAACGGTTCACTGAAGGCTGGGATAAGCCGCTGAATCAATGGGAAGCATTGCGAGTGAAAAATGACAATGTGACCGAGAGCTTAAAAAATGTCACGACAAGGGAGTACACGATTGTCGGCATGATTAAGCGCCCTGTCTGGGAAGCGACTTGGGCGCCGGGATATACGGTGATTAGCTATGTGGATGAGAACCTGCTGGCGGCGAATGAGCAAGTCAATGCGGCGGTGGTCTTGCAGAAAGTCAATCGTTCCTTGTTCGATCATGCGGAAAATTTGGCAAAGAATAACAATATTGAATCCGTCCAATATAATCACGAGTTGCTTCACTATTATGGCGTGGCCAAGAGCGAAGCTGCGCAAAACACGCTGTTTTTCTTATCGGCTATTATAATGGCAGTCATTATGATCGGTTCGGTTTCGTTGATCTATAATGCGTTTGCGATTTCCGTCTCGGAGCGTTCCCGTCATTTAGGGATGCTTGCGAGCGTAGGGGCTACGAAGAGACAGAAGAGAAATTCCGTATTTTTTGAAGGGGTCATCATTGGCTTGATCAGTATTCCCACGGGAATGATATGCGGTCTTGTCGGGATTGGGATGACCTTGTGGTTCATTAACTCCATGCTTCAAGGGGCATTGGGGATTACGGAAAAATTAACGGTCATCGTCACGCCGCTGTCGCTCTTGATTGCCTGTGTCGTTTCGATGCTGACGATTTTCATTTCAACGTATTTCCCAGCCATAAAAGCGTCTAAGATTTCCGCCATTGATGCGATTCGCCAAACCACCGATGTGAAGCTTGCCGGAAAAGCCGTGAGGACGCCGATGTTCATTCGCCGCCTCTTCGGAATCGAAGCAGAGATAGGATTGAAAAACTTAAAAAGAAACAAGCGAAGATACAACGCGATTGTATTTTCACTCGCTATTAGTATCGTTCTGTTTCTTGTCGTCTCCTTTTTCACCGCCAGCTTGAAAGAATCGTTGGTACTCTCGCAGGATGGCGTCAATTATGATATTCAAGTGTCGTACGGCAATGAAAAAAGAATAGACGACCGGTTGCTTCTATCCATTGCATCCCTTGATGATGTACAGGAATACAGCGTCATTCACGAGTTATACGGGGAGGCTTGGTTAGAAGAAGCAGTAATCGCTGATCAATTGAAAGAGATGGTAAAGGAGGATAAAAGCAGGCTTAGGGATGGAAAATACCCTTACTTCATTCGGATAAATGCATTAAATGATTCTAATCTGAAGGCTTATGCCAAAGCAGTTGGTGCAGATTACAACCAGCTAACGGACCCAACACATGTAGCGGCGATTGTAATCGATACGATTCACTATAAAGATATGGAAACCGAAAAATACGTCGAAGCGAAGGCCATTTATAAGAAAGTTGGCCAAAGTATCGATGTAATCTCTACACGTATAGATGGGGGCTCAGTAAAAGAAATACTTGTAAACAAAGTGAAAATAGCTGCACTGACCGATCAATATCCGATGGGGATGGTTACAGAAGGGTTAGGCGGGTTAAATATTATCGTGTCAGAGCGAGTCATGGATCAGTTAATGTACGATAAGGGGAAGGATGAGAGTCACACCTATCTCTACCTGCAAAGCTCGGATCCAATGAAAACGCAACAGAAAATTGAAGATATGAAAGAGGCGAATTTGGTTGTTCACAATCTGTATCAATACCGAAAACAGAACGAACAGAAGATTCTGTTGATGTCCGTATTTTCTTACGGCTTTATCGCATTAATTTCATTGATTTCGATTGCGAATATTTTTAATACGATCTCTACGAGCATCTCTTTGCGCAAGCGGGAATTTGCGATGCTGAAATCGGTTGGAATTACTCCCAAGGGCTTTAACAAAATGATGAACTATGAAAGCATCTTTTATGGAATCAAGTCGCTGTGTTATGGGCTTCCTAGCAGCTTCGTCGTGATGTACTTGATCTACAGAGCGATGATGAACAAATTTAACTATGGATTTGTATTTCCATGGATGAGTGTTATTTATGTCATCGCTGCCGTATTTGTCATCGTTAGTTCAGCTATGCTATACTCCAGCGCAAAAGTAAAAAAGGAAAACATTATTGATGCAATAAAGCAGGAGAGTATATAGGATTGAAACAACCTCTATAGATTATTATTCTAATAAGCGTAAACATGACGAGAGCATGTTTACGCTTATTTTTACGCGGCCGATCGAAATGAACCCTTGGCTAAATAGATGGCCAGGAACGCGACAACGGCACTGGAGATCAGGAACAGACAGGGGATCGGCAGATGCTCGGCCCATAGACCGGACAAGAGCAAGCCAAGCGGCAATACGAGCTTCATGAACATCGAAGAAGTGCCTGCGACGCGTCCCAGCAAATGATTGGGGGTAGATTCCTGGCGAATCGCCAAATAAATGATGTTGATGATAACGGTTGTGCAGGTCCGGCAAGCTAACAGTATCGCGAGCTGCCACCAATGCGCCGCGAAGAAAAATAAGCAAAGCACGAGCGCATCCACGCAGATCATGGCATGGAAAATGGCGCCTCTCTTCCATTTTTTACGCAGCATCTTCAGGCCCTTTGCGCCGGCAATGCCGCCGAACGCAGAGACGGAGAACATCCAGCCCACCTCTTGCGGCGACGATCCCAGCCCATCTACGGCATAAAATACGAGAACGCCGATAACGAGACTCGTTGCAAAATTGGTAAATAGAATGGTCAATGTCGGCGGAAGCAGCGTCTGATTACCGAATAGCTCGGCAATCCCTTCCTTCATATCTTGCCACAGGGTCTGCCCTGTCTTCCATTCTGGCGATGGCACCGGATCGATCAGAAAGACGGTCAGCCATAATAGGATGAGGCTGATGACATAAATGAAGAACAGCCATTCATAGGCGAGCCAAATGATAAGGAAGCCGGCGATGGAAGGGCCGATGATGGAGAGAACGGTTCCAAGTAATGAAAATCGGGCCTGAATATCCGTCAGCATCTCTCGGGGAAACAATTGCGGCACAATCGCATGCTTCGCATTGCCGAAGGTGTAGCTTAGGGTCGAAAGCAAAAAACCGAACAGATACAACTGCCAAAGATGCAGCGCGTCAAGCCATATCGACAGAACGAGGATCGAGGCCAGCGCGGCTTGCAGCATGCTTGTCCACTTCATCATCTTCCTCCGATTTATCCGGTCGACCATCGCACCCGCCAGCATGCCAAGCAGCACGTTCGGCAAAAAATCCATCACGCGCATGGTGCTCATGGCGATGGCGGATTGGGACCACTCGTAAATAAATAACGGCAGGATGAAGCTATAGATTTGGCTGCCCATGGTCACGATGAACGTGCCGGCATATAACACATGGAAATTCCGGTAATGAGGTAATGCTTGCTTTGTCATGCTTCTTCTTCCTTCCATCTAGGTTACAACTAGTTTAAAATGAAGAAACAGGAACAAAAAGTGATCATATTGCAAGATTAGTTCCCCTTTTAGGAGGATGAGCATGTATCCTTACTTGATTGAGCTGGCCAAACGCTTTCCCCAAGGCATCGAGATCGAGACGGGGATTGACGAGCTGGCATCTGTATTTCATTGCTCCACGCGTTATACGAAGACCCTCCTCAAAGAACTGCACCGGCAGGATGCAATCCGCTGGACCTCTTTTCAAGGCAGAGGGAAGAAGCCCCGTCTTCTGTTGAAAAAGGGTCTGCATGAAGTGATTCGCCTTTATTTTCAAGCGCTGTGGCAGAAAGACGAATTTCAAAAGGCGTTTCAGCTCATTGCGGAGCACGATATGTTCCAAGACGAGGAGATCAAGCGGCTGATCGAGGAGGCGTATGGCCTGCACCATATTGTACATAACGCGAAGCCATTGGATGTGTTCCGCTATCCGTATCCGAATACACGCGTCGTGCTCGATCCGCTGCACACGATTTCGCGGCATGATGTCCATTTCGTTGAACAGTTGTTCGAACCGCTGCTTCGGTTCGATCAGGAGCTTCAACAGGCGGTTCCCAATCTTGCGCAAGCTGTAGGCAGCGATGACGGGATAACTTGGCGAATCCTGCTTCGTAAAGGAGTGCGCTTCCATGATGGCTCTGCCGTTACAAGCCAAGATGTCGCGGCTGCATTGAGGCGAGCCGTGAACAGGGACAGGATGTTCATCGCTATCGAGCGGATTACGATTCAGGATGACGGTTCCTTGACGATACAGTTGAAGGAATGCAACTACTTATTCCCGAGAATATTGTGCAGCCCGAAGCTGTCCATTGTGTCGTTCCGTTGGATTGAGGATGGCGAAATCGGCATCCCGGCAGGAGCGGGGCCATTCCGTCTGGCATGCCAAACGGATACGTTGATCAAGCTGGAAGCCTTCGAGCATTATTTTGGCTATCGGCCATGGCTTGATCAGGTGGAGGTGATCCATACCCCGAATTCATTGACATTCGGATTGTCGACCAGCGTATCGAGCGAGCCGGATGAAGAGGCGATGAAGATGGAGCAGGTGGAACAGGGGGCTGATTATTTGCTGCTCAACTGTAATGAGACAAGTGTGTTTCATGATGCGGCTGCCAGGCATTGGTTGTATGATGCGATCTCGAGCGATGCGTTTTGTTTAAAGGAAGAGGGAGAAATCGCGGCGACAAGCTTTTTGGTACACCGTTCCGAGCATCAAAGGCCACGGGCAAACGTACGGCCAAAGCCTGACATCCAGTGGCCGGTCATCCGCATTCGGGTCCAGCAGATTCGGCCGGATGCCAATCATATGAGAGAAGCGCTGGTGCTTGAGCGGCTGCTGCATGCGCATGGACTGGAATGCTCGCTCGAGATCGTATCTCCTGCGGAGATCGACGAGGAAGCGCGCAACAAGTATGATTGCTTCGTCGGGGGGACTGCTTTCGGCAAGGACTGGATGATGTCGGCGATGGCCATGCTGCAGGCCAAGGGCAATTACTTCATGTCGTCTATGTCTGAAGAGGGCCGAAGACATGTGCAGTCTCTCCTGCAGCAGATCCAATGTGAGCAATCGGAATCGGCCAGAGTACGATTATACGAGGAAATCGAGTCGTATTTCACGGGGAGTGCCACTCTCAAATTTCTGACTCATCGCCGCCATACGCTGTATGTGTCGAAAAACAGCCCCTTTTACAATATTAAAATGGATGCCAACGGGAAAATAGACTATCGTGCCATCGTGAAGAGCCATCATTCATCGCGCCAATGAACGAAGGGGAGCCGCTAGAGCTCCTCTTCGATAATCTTCGTCAAATAGTCATCAGGATTATTTTTTAGTTGATACTATTTAAATAAATTCAGCGTCGTAATAATGATTGGCACGGCAAACACATCGATAAGAAAGGCGCCTACAATGGGAACGATCAGATACGCTTTGCGGGAAGGCCCGAAGCGCTCCGTTACCGCAGCCATATTGGCCATGGCATTGGGCGTCGCGCCGAGACCATGGCCCGTAAAACCGGCGACCATCACGGCGGCGTCATAGTTTTTGCCCAGCATCCGGAACAAAATGAAAATCCCGAACAGAACGATAAATAGGACTTGTACAAGCACGATCACCAAGATCGGAAGCGCAAGATCGGCTACTTCCCATAGCTTGATGCTCATGAGCGCCATAGACAGGAAGATGCCAAGCGTCACGTCACTAATCAGGTTGATGCTCTTCATATCGATCGTATTCGGATTGAGTTTATCCACGATGTTGCGGACGATAACGGCCACAAACATGGCTCCGACATATCCGGGAAGGACAAAGCCTGTCGCTGACGTGAACAGATCTCCCAAATACGTCCCTAACGCCATACAGAATGTAATGAGCAGCACTTGGATGAAGAAGGAATTTGTCGTTATCGGTTGAACGTTTTCTTCCACGTCCGCTGCTGCTTCTTTTGTTTCCGTCGGTTTCAGATTGTATTTAGCCATCAAATATTTTACAGTCGGGCCGCCAACCAGACCGCCGGCGATAAGACCGAAGGTAGCTGCCGCGATCCCAATAGACAATGCCGAGTGGATTCCCATATCTTCAATGGTTTGTCCAAATGCGCTTGCCGCTCCATGTCCTCCTTCCATAGATACGGCTCCTGCCATCATCCCGATCAGCGGATGAATGCCGAATAACGAGGCGAGGGAAACCCCGATCACGTTTTGCGCTAAAGCCAGGAATCCGCAGGCGAGCCAGTAAATGACGAGCAGCTTGCCGCCTAATTTGATGAGTTGAAAGCTTGCGCCCAAGCCTACCGTGGTGAAGAACGTGAGCATGAATAGACTTTGGAGCGAGGTATCCAATGCAATTTCCAAAAGACCCGTCGTTTTCAGGAGCGTGGCCAGGATGGCAAACAGCAGACCCCCGACAACGGGCGCCGGAATACAAAACTTTTGCAGTACTCCCGTTTTTCTGACAATGACGGTTCCTAGTACGAGCAGGGCTACGGCCAAAAATATCGTATTCACTTGATTAAGTGCCAGTGTCATCATTGTTCCTCCCCATAAATGCCATAATGGCTTCATTCGTCAAGTATGCTCCTAGCTTTACGGTTCTTCCGTTCTCGTCAACAGCCGGATTCACCTCGCAAATATCGAAAGAAAGCGCTTTCTCGTGAGAGGCGACGGTACGGATAAGGGCACGAACAGCCATCGGCGTTAACCCGAAAGGAGACGGAGCGCTGACTCCCGGCGCAAATGCCGCATTGAGAACGTCGGTGCAAAGGGTGAGCATGACATAATCCTGTTGTTCCATGAACGCGTGTAAGGATGAAAGGATGTCATCCTTACACGCGTTCATGCATGTCTTCTTCTAGAATGTAGCGGGCACCGAGCTCGTCCGCTTTGTCGAACAGTTCTTGTGTATTACCGAAACGCTGGATGCCAAGCACAAAATAGCGGCTATTGCTGTCTTGCTCCAATATTTGTCGGAACATCGTTCCTGATGAAGGCTGATTGTCGTAGGGGCGCAAGTCGAAATGGGCGTCAATGTTGATGATTCCTAACGAAGCATCTGGTCCTATATGTTGCCGGACACCTAAATAATGTCCATACAGCGTCTCATGTCCTCCGCCTAAAATAATGGGAGTCGCGGATTTTGAAAAGAGGTCGGAGACGGCATGGCCCAATGCTTCCTGGGCTTCTTCAAGCTTTTCGTCGGGACAAACCACATTGCCCGCATCGACAAGGCGATGACCTTCCGCTGCTCTCCAGGGGAGGCTTGCGAGCGCTTGTCTGATTGCATTCGGAGCGTTCGCCGCACCTAATCTTCCTTGATTGCGCCGAACGCCTTCCTCGCATTCAAAACCGATGATGGCGCAAGTGTTAGTAGAGGAGGTTTTCCATGGTGTATCCACCAGATCCATCCGTTCCACGATTTGATGGTAGCGGAAGCTGCTTCTTCTTTCCGCATGATCGGTTCGACCGGTCCATACATCGGCTCCAATAGGTTTTCGCAATGTCCCCACCCTTTCTCGTATTCTGTTGTTTCATTATATGATGACATTCTTATCATTTAAAATATATAATACAAATAAATTAATAGCTTTTAGTTATAAATAGCGAAAGGAAAATCGTCTGGATATCAAACAATTACATTATTTTGTGACGGTTGCCGATCAGTTGAGCTATTCCAAAGCCGCACAAAAACTGCATATATCACAGCCATCTTTAAGCAATGCCATTAAAAATTTGGAGCATGAGGTCGGATCGCCGTTGTTTGAACGCAGCACGAGAAAAATCGAACTGACGGACGCTGGCAGCGTTTTGTATGAAAAGTCGATTCGGCTGCTTTCCCAAATGAACATTTTGAAAAAAGAGATGGAAGAAGTAAAACTGACCGGAAGAGGGGAACTTGTAATTGGCATGATCGAGTCCGTAAGGCAGTGGGTGCCCCAAGTGATTCGTGAATATCAAGGCCGCTTTCCTTCGATTCATATTAAGCTGTTCGAGGTGCTGAGCAGAAAGGCGGTGGTCGATTCATTGCGGAAATACCATACCCATCTCATCATTACGAACCAGTGCATCCACGAAGACGATATTGAATCGCTCCCTTTGTATAAGGAAAAGTTAGTCCTGGTGCTGCATCGGGATCACTCTCTATCCGAGAAGGAAACCATTACATTCGAAGAGTTGGCAAGAGAACCCTTCATTATTAGCATGGAAGGATTCCAGACAAGGGAAGATATTTTGAACGCCTTTGCGCTTGAGCAAGTGTCTCCGAACATCAAATTTGAAATCGAACGGTTTGAGACCGCGTTGACATTGGTAAGAGAAAATCTTGGGCTTGCCATTATTCCTGAAAATTATTTAGTTGAACCGAAGGATGTATCGATTGTCCACAAAACGTTGGATTCGCCTGCGTTGGAACGAACAGTTTATATGATGTTTATGAAAAATCGGTATTTGGCACCTGCGGTTCAATGCTTCTTGGAAGAGATTCAACGCAGCTTTGCGCCGGGACAAAAAGCAACGGATATTATAGATAGGTATGAATGATCCAAAATGAATGAGTTCCAGCAATAGCGCACGAAAATCATCCATCAAAGGTTGTTTGTACAGCGTTTTCTGACAGCACGAGAGACACTTTAACCTGCTTATTGGCGGTGGAGGAGTCTCTTTTTCTATGTAAGATAATATTTCCAATATTACACACTGTCAGTATACTTAGGGGAGAGTGCTTATGAGTATGAATTTGGAAAAGTACAGTGAAGCTGGCGAAGAAATAGATCTGACAAGAAAAGCCTGCAAGTGTCCATTCGCTACGCTGCTCTTTTGCTACCCTTTGCTGGAAGCGGGTACGGAGTTGCGGTATATTCAGGAGCTTCTTGATCATCCGAGCTCTCGAACAACGGAGCACTTTACACGCATGTCAGCAACGATCCCATCCGGCGCATTATGAGTCCGCTCGATCAGATAATAGTGATATTGGGAGGGAATAAACGAAATGTAAGAGAGTAGTTATCTTCGAGGCAGGGAGGTTCGTACATTTTCATCTAAGTCCGCCGGACCCAGTCGCATTCGCTCCCTTAAGCCTCTCAGGTTCGTAGATACAACAACGTTATATGAAATATCTGCAATATTTAATTAAATGAAAGAAAGGAACTGACAATGGAGGGATATACTGAAATATCTTTTTATTTACCGTTTTTTGATTTGATTGATGATACAGATGAGGCATCTAGTTTTGAAAAATTAATTAGACAATTAAATATCAAACTCGATATAACGGAATTATATAATAAATATTTATCATACGGCGAAGGAACTTATAGTGTTGGCAAGGGGGACGTTCTTGTATTTTTTAAGAGAAATGATAAGGAAAGTTTTATATTAATAGATTTGTTTCATGATTTTACCGATCAGCATAATATGGTGAAATTAGGAGTACGCAGTTCAATTGAAAATTTTGGGGCAATAAAGGATGTAATATATAGTATTTACACAAGGGCAGAAATTAAAAGTAAAATAAATGAAAGTATTGATTTGCTGAAACAGGAGATATCAGAGTATCCCATAGAGATTCGATATGGAGATCTAACGTACATAAAAAACATCTTTTTTGATACTATTTAGGCATTTTCAAGAAGGCAGATACATCATATAACACCGTATCTACGCTGCGGGCTGCGCCCTTGGTTCGCAAGGAGTAGTAGGCAGAGAAGCTACTCAGCTCACAACCCTGCGAGGCTAAGTCCGTCGGACCCGGTCGCGTGCGCTCCCTTAAGCCTCTCGGGTTCGTAGATACAAAAACGTTATAGGAAATCAGCCAAAATTCAAGAAAGCAAAACATTTATAATTGAAGGAGCTTGTATATGATCTCTACCTACGTTCGACGCATTCAAGAAGTTTACCCAAATTTACATATTCAAGATGTTAAACAAAATGAGATCGGACAGAACAATGACGTATTTATTCTTAATCAATCTCTCGTCTTTAGGTTTCCTAAATATAAGCAAGGAATAGAAAAAATAAAGCGAGAAACGGAGTTATTGGAATCTATCAGTAAAACTGTAGCGATACCGATTCCCTATCCAGCTTATAAATCTTTTGATGAGATGGAGGTAGGTAAGGCTTTCATGGGCTATAAGCTAATTGAGGGTTCTCCTTTTTGGAAGGAAGAACTGATTAATATCAAAAGTCAAAACCTTACGAATACAATTGCCTCACAACTTGTTACTTTTCTTATTGAACTTCACTCTATGGATATACCCATAACAGTTGCTTCTCAAAAACAGCATGAAAGTATTCATAGAACTATAGAAAATCTATTTATAAGAATTAAAGAGAAACTCTTTCCTTTTATGCGAGTAAATGCACAAGAAAAAGTAGTAGAAAACTTTAATGGATTTTTGAATAATACTTATAATCAGAACTTGGAGCAAACCTTTATTCATGGAGACTTTGGAGCAAGTAATATCATATGGAATCCAAAAGAAAACAGGATTGCAGGAGTTATTGACTTCGGAGGTTCAGGACTTGGGGATCCAGCATATGATTTTGCGGGAATTCTCTCCAGTTATGGAGAAGAGTTTTTTGAAGTATGCACTAATTTGTACCCGTGTGGAAAACAAATTTCAGAACGAGTTCATTTTTATAGAAGCACTTTTGCTTTACAGGAAGCTCTACATGGGATAGATCATAATGACCAAGAAGCTTTTGAAAATGGAATTAAAGAATTTAGATAGAACAACTTAAATAATTATTCGTTCATTGCCGCTGCGGCAATGAAATGCTTCATGTCTCAGAATGCAGTTCCGGAGAGCTGCTGTTCTGCGATCTGAATCAGACGACGTCCCAATAGCAACGGCATCACGAGTGGCCATGAAGCCTATATAACCGTCCTGAGGGATCTGATTCCCGAGTTCTTGAGTGACATCCAATTTCATCTTCTCAAAAGGACGGAACCTTTCCCCAGCCGTGCTATTTCAGTTGTTGAGCTTCTTCGACCTTCAGCCCTCGGAAAAATAGGAGCCATTTGGGTAATTAACTATACCTGGCCTGCTGCAGACGAATATATTGTGGGTATCCTGTATCAAGGTACTGAAGGAGTGAAGTCTTGCCTGGACTGATTCGCTCAGTCAATGGAACAACCACGCTTTTTGCAACGGCAAGCTTGAAGTCGAAACAAGCGGGCATCTTAAGCGCGAATATCGAACTAGTCATCAATCCAAGACGTGGCGTCTCCGATTACTTCATGAACGTAACACAGAACGCTTGCAACTTGGCCACGATCAAACTGCAATCACTTACCCGCAGAAGCAGCAGGCTAACCGCATCTTTCGGCAAACAAGTGAAGGGCATAACCAGCGCTAACGTTGCATTAGTTTCAGGGAAGAACAACAATATTTTTGCAAGGGGCTTTTTCAACAAGAAAGCAGTCGTTCCGTTCAAAGTCCATTGCGGCTGTAAGGGAGGCTGCTCCTCCACCGCTACGAAAAAGGTGCGATTTCAAGATGGTACGACACTGAGGATCTTCGTCGATAAATCGCTTAAGCTCGCCCTTAAGAGACTCTTTGCAAAGCTTGCCCGGCTAATTAAGCGTCGGCGTCTTGTTGGCTCCCCGGCCCCGGATTGCCTCGAAGGGGTACTGAACTGCTGAACTGCTGAGCTGTCGGGTGACAAGAACATTATCTCTTTAGTAGCCGCGTAAATCGCGGCTTTTGTATTTTATGGGATCAGACATTTTATTAAACTAACGGGCAGCAT
>NZ_ALKF01000151.1:0-38714 GCF_000283315.1 Paenibacillus sp. OSY-SE
CGCCTACACTCCGCTCCTCCTTGCAAGTTTTGCGGAGCAAAACTCGCTACGGAAGCATATGCTTCGAGTTCTTGCAACCTTCTCGGTGCTGAAAAGTGAACTTTTTGAATTCATATTATTAGTATGGGGTTTTATGAAAGCGGTTGCCACTGATGCTGGTGAACGAAAAGGTGGAATATATTGACCTGACCCTGAGGAAAAAGGTACACTTTGAACCGGAGGCGACGTTGTTATGCGATGGAATAGTATTCGGACTAAGCTCATTACATTTATGCTGATTGCAACGATCGTCCCTACGGTAGCGACGATGATCATTTCCTACAGCTACACGACGGACTCGCTGAAAAAACGCGCCATACAAGAAAATCATCAGTTGATTTTCCAAGGTAAGACCAATCTTGCGAACTTCCTCGAAAATATAAATCGCGCTTCGCTGATGGTCTATACCGATTTTGAATTTTTTCGCCAGTTAAGCCGGGGATACGACGATTACACGTTCGAATCCTATTCGTATATCACCTTGCAAAATATTGCGGCTTCCATGCGCGACATCTGGCAGGTGTACTTGTACCGCAACGAGGTCAAGCGCGCCACGCTCGTCATTCAGAACGTGCCCCGCCGCTTGCATGACGAGGAGCCGAATGGTTCGGCGCTGGAATATACGCGCGGCGGCGACGGCATCGGCATGCAGCCGACACATTTGAGCCAGACTTATGGCTTCGCCACTTCGCCCTATTATTTTCCAAGTGTGCAGGTGTTTTCTTTGCATCGGAAAATTTACCGCGTCCCGTCCAAGGAAGAGATCGGGCTCTTGTCCATCGATGTGAAGCTCGATGCGCTCGCCGCAATTATCGATCAGTTATACCAACGGGACAAAGAGCACATTTATTTGCTAAATGATGACGGAAACGTGTTCTATTCCGATGATCGCAGGCTCATCGGACAGCGTCTCCATGAAAGGTGGTATACTTCTTCCCATTTTCAGAGCAATGGAAACGGTCATTTTGAAAAAGATGACGCTATTTTCATACATGAACGCATTGATACACCGATCGCCAACTGGACGCTGGTCAAGCAAATACCGAAATCGTATCTGCTGCGGGAGGCTAACCGCGCCGCGGTCATTAATATGATGCTCATCGCCCTGTCGCTCGTCGTCATTATCGCGGCCACCATCATCGTCTCACTGCGGATTACGAAGCCGATTAGCCAGCTTGTCCGTTACATCAATCAGGTTCAGACCGGGAACTTGCGTGTGGACATCCAGCCGGTCAGCAATGACGAAATCGGCGTCGTCTCGAAGCGGTTCCGCAATATGATGGACATGATTAACAATCTCATACTGCGCGAATATCAGCTTGAGATTGCCAATAAGACGAACCAGCTCAAGGCGCTGCAGGCGCAGATTAACCCGCATTTTATGAACAATGCGCTGCAATCGATTGGCACACAGGCGCTGCAGTTGAACGCGCCTCACATCTACAAGCTGGTGACAGCACTGGCGAAGATGATGCGCTACAGCATGTATACCGATCAGAGCACCGCCACCCTGCACGAGGAAATCGAGCATGTGAAGGCTTACTTGCAGCTGCAGGCGCAACGGTTCGAGAACACCTTCGATGCCGCCTACGAGAATGAAGCGGCTACCTTGAACGTTCTCGTGCCCAAGATGACTCTGCAGCCGCTCGTCGAGAATTATTTCAAGCATGGGCTCGACCGCGGATTGACAAGCGGGAAGCTCATTGTTCGCAGCCGCTTTATCGATGAACCGGACGGGCTTATCGAAATCACCGTGGAGGACAACGGACGCGGCATGCCGCTTCAGCACCGGATTAAGCTCAACGAGAAGCTGCGGGAACTGTACCCTGAACAGCCCGGTGTCTCGACGACACACGTGTTGTCGCGCAACGATTACGTGACAGGGGAAGCCTCCTCCGGAATCGGACTTGTGAATGTGCTCACCCGGCTCAAGCTGTTCAGCGGCGGAAATGCCAACATGCATGTAGAAGCTGTAGAGCCGCAAGGCACCCGCATCGTCATACAAATGAAGGTGGAGCGTGATAACAATGAAGGCATTGATCGTTGATGACGAGAAGCATGTCCGTGACGCCATCAGGCTGCTTGTGGAATGGGATGCGCAAGGCATCGACCATATTTATGAAGCAGCCGACGGGCAACAGGCCGTGGAGCTGCTCTCTGCGCATAAGCCGCAAATCGTCATGACAGACATGATGATGCCCAATATGAGCGGCAGCGCCTTAATGGAGTGGATTAGCCAACATTCCCCTACAAGCAAGCTAATTGCGATAAGCGGGCATGATGATTTTGCGCTGGTGCGGCACACGATGCAGCACGGAGGAATGGACTATATACTGAAGCCGATCGATCCCGACACAATCAATGCAGCTGTAGCCAAAGCGGTCGCCGCCTGGCTTCAGGAGGAGAAAGAGCGGGCTGCGCGTCACCAGCAGCGAATGCAGGTGAACGAATTCAAGCCTCTCCTGTCGGAGAAGCTGTGGTCGAGCCTGCTCGATGATCCTTCCGTCTATGAGGCCAATATGCGCCGGCTTGAATTGGAGTTCGGCTTGCCGGCTGGCATAGATGAAGTGCGGATCACTGTTGCGGTGATTAATGTATGCCATCCGACGTTCCGCCATAAATTCGGCGATAACCGCCAGCTGCTGTATTACTCCCTGCTCAATATCGCCAACGAGATCGTGAATCGTGGTGCGCAATCGCGTGGCGCCGCCTTCCGCTATGCCAGTGCACCGAACGAGCTGGTGCTCGTCATGTGGAAGCAGGCGGACGAGCTTGAAGCGGTGCTGCAGCAGGTGAACGAAGGCTTGCAGCAGACGATTCAGCGCAACCTGCATTTCGGCGTAAGCGAGAAGGTGGCCTTTCCAGCCGGAATGCAGGACGCTTATGCCAGAGCCAAGGCCGCGCTGGCGCAGCGCAACCTGCTCGAACGCGGCTCACATATTCATGCTGCGTGGGAACTCGCTGCGCCAGAAGAAGCTAGCGCTTCCGCTGCGAGCAAAGCCGTGCGGCTCTCGTCTTATGGCGAGGCATGGAAGCTGGCCGTACAGAGCGGCCACGCCGAGCAATTGAAGAGCGCCGTCCGCCGCTGGGTGGATGCCGCGCGCTCCCTGCAAGCGGTAACGCCGCATATGCTGCAAGCTTGGTTGAAGGAATGGGGAGCGCTCCGTATGCGCATTGCGCAAGAGGTGGCCCCCGATGCCGCGGATCAGATTATCGCGCAGCTGACGCAGCATGATTCGTTGACCGAAATCGATTGCACGGAGGAGTTGCAGTGGGACGTATGGGAAGACGCCTGGCAGACAGCGTTGACGGAGCTATCTACGGCCCTGCTCAGCCATCAAGGACAGGAACAGCACATTATTTTTGACATCGCCAAATATATCGAACAGCATTATCATGAGGAGCTGTCTCTGCAGGATATGGCTGGGCGCTTCTATGTGAGCCGCGAATACATTTCGCGCAAATTCAAGCAGCAGTTTGGCATCAACCTATCGGATTATGTAACGCAAATTCGATTAGAGAAGGCGAAAATGCTGCTGTTGAACCCGCACCTTCGGATCGTGCATGTCGCCGAAATGGTCGGCTATCAGGATGAGAAATATTTCAGCAAAGTGTTCAAAAAAGTGATGGGCGTATCGCCGAATGCCTATCGAAAGCGGCAATCTGAGCTATAATGCAGAATAAAAATGCCTGTGCAATCCTATCACAACAAGCGAAAACAGACACTCCGTTCCATACAAAAGGCACTGCGTTTCTCTTGGGAAGTAGAGACGCAGTGCCTTCTTGAAGTTGACTAACGTTTACGCATGCTTCAGCTTGCGCTTGCGCGAGCGGACGAGCCATAGAAATCGATGACGATAACGATGCACCAAATAACGTACAATAAAATAGCCGACAGCCGTAAACACAATACTGTTCAAGACAGCGCCGATGACAAAATCCATACCCATTTGCTGCCAAGAATGCACGGATTCGGCCGCCTCCTGATACATGCCTTCACCCGGACGCACATCCGGAACCTCCACATTGACGCCCTGACTCGTCCACAAAGAACCTACAGCGTAATTCAAGTAGAACAAGAGTGGCCAAGCGAAGGAGCCGACTCCCGCCGCCAACAAAGCCCCAGTAACACTGCCTCGCACCAGCTTCGTCAAACCGATCGACATGGCGGGACCGATCCCGAATGTCGGAAACCAACAAGGGAAAAATCCAAATACGATTCCTAATGCTATTTTTGACGCCCCTTGCTTGGAACGCAACATTTGAATCATCGTAAGACGAAATTTACGTGTCCATTTCATGCTCAGACTCTTTTTCCTATCCATAATGTGTAATATACCTCATGCAATCTTTTTTCTATACGCAATTTCTATTATAGCGCTCCCCGCTTTGAGTTATCTGACAAAATTGAAAGAATTGACCGTGTACCCGTTATTTTTGGACGGGTTCGGTTATATTCTGTAATAGTAAGAGATGGTGAAGGGGAAGATATGCAGTTGCGAGGAGGGATTGAAATGCGCACTTTTAACTACAAATGGCTTAATATTCTCGCCTTTGCCGCCGTCCTGGCTGTGAACACTCTGGCTGAGGCCGTGCCGTTAGGCGGTAAGATGACAGGAGAAATCTCCGCCATGTTTCCCGTGCTAATTACACCTGCAAGCTACACCTTCAGCATTTGGATATTGATTTATTTGTTGCTTGCCGGATTCGTTGTTCATCAAGCGCTTCCCAGAAAGGACGACGTCACGCCTACCATACGATCCATCGGTTCTTTATTTGTTTTCAGCTGCCTGTTCAACATCGGCTGGATACTGTTGTGGCATTACTTGTACACGCAAGTATGGGTGTCTCTCATCGCCATGATTGGATTATTAACGAGCTTAATTTTGACTTATAACAATCTGCGCAAAGTGGGAGCATTCACGACGGTGGAACGCTGGCTGGTGCGGCTGCCATTCAGCATCTACATGGGCTGGATCTGTGTAGCGACGATTATCAATGCTGCAGTCGTCCTGTATGATGCGCAGTGGAACGGCTTCGGCTTCGAGGAGGAGGCCTGGACTATCTTCATGCTGGCGGTCGGCGCACTGCTTGCTTGGGTCGTCGGCGGACCGAACCGCGATCCGGCGTTCGTGCTCATCTTTGTATGGGCTTATATCGGCATTGCGATCAAGCAGCAGGACATCACTACCGTTGCCTATACCGCTTATGGTCTTGCTGCCTTGTTGATGCTGCTAGCCGTATCCCTGACGTTCAGCCGGCGCGCCGATACGCATTCAGCCAGTCTGCAATAGACCGTCCCGTTCCAGCACAACTTGGAATTAAATAAGACCTCTCCAGGACAAGGGAAATTCCCGTTCATTGTCCTGGAGAGGTCTCCTGTTTTGAATCGTATATACAACTTGCCGTTTGCCGTTCGTCAACAAAGTGCGTCTACGTACTTGCATTCTTCTGTTCCGGAAGCGGATGAAGATGCCTTCCGTCACGCAGCAGCACACGCCGGCCAAGCGTCCCCGCAAGCAGCAGCATCAGCAGCCCCAGCGAGGAGGCAAGCCCCCACGTCTGAACCCATGTCGGCATTCCTTTCATCCATTCAAAGACCAATCCACCGAGAATCGGGCCCAAAAATGTCGCAAATCCGGTAATTGCCGAATACATCGCAATAAACATCGGCCGCTCACTCTTCGGCGTGTCGCCGATAATGAAGTTAAATGCAAGTTGGTTGAACCCGCCCGTGCCGATGCCGACCAGCGCATGTGCAACAATAAGTGCCAAAAACGTCGGAATGATTGCGATCAGAGACCACGATACAGAGGACAACGCAATAATCGGCAGCGTCCACAGCAGCAAATATTTATTGCTGTATCGCGCATTCAAGGTCCCCCATACATAGAGGCTGCACATACTGACAACCGTCTGAACGACGGTAATGATCGACACGCGGTCATAGCCTATTCCGAGCAGTTCAAGCATCATATAGGAGTAGAACGGTAAAATTGTATTTTGCAAAAAAAGCCACGCTGACAAAAAAAGCACCGCCTTCATAAATCCCCTGTCCCGAAGCGGCTTCTTCAACATGGACACCATCTTGCTCTCCGTCGAGCGCGCGAGCGGCAAGTTCGGATAGAACATGAACATGACAATATTCCATAAGCTGAACACGAATGTAATCGTAAACAGAATATGAAATCCCGTACCTTCAGGGTATGCTTCAAGCACTTGCCCCCCGATGAATAACGTCAGGCTTCCGATAGCGCTGACAATCGTATTGCGAATACCGAAATAACGTCCTCGCACCGAGGCAGGCACGATGTCCCCCATTAAATTCGTCCAAATGATCCCCGCTCCTGCGTTTGCCAAAAAAGCTATCGTGTACATAACGATAAATGCAGTCACCCATACACTCTTGTCGAATAGAAACGGAATAAGACCAGTAGCAGTCCACATGAGACGGTGGATGGCAACGAGTCCGACCATCGTCCATTTCGGTGAACGAACGCGCTGCAGCACATAGGCGATTCCAAGCTGCGTAATGTTGACAAACGTCGTTATGGCCATGACAAAACCGATCTGACTCGAGGACGCCCCCAAGTACAACAGATATCCGGTTAAGAAAGGACCGCCAAGCAATGTAAGCGCAACAACCGCGGGGACCCCTTCCATCGTGGAAATCCACAAATACTTCCGATTCAAAGAGAACTTGCGCCGATGTCTGGACTTCGATGTAAGAATGACGATGCACTCCCCTATTCATGATGGCAAACCGATCAGGAAACGGTTTCAAGCTATGGAATTAAGGTCATTCTACATCCGGCCTCATGCATCGTCAATCGATATTGCAAGGCTATAACTATGAAATACAGTCGTTATTAGAGCGTACGCCTTGAATATAATATGTGTTCGCTTTTTGGATCGTAAAATCGGAGCATTTCGAGCAATTGCATCGCCTTGTTGATCAGAATGTCACTTTGTTTCGTATGAGGTCGCATACATAGCGTACAGCAGGATAATTTATGCAGAAAAGGCGGATTATCGACATGTCACGACGGAAAGTATGCCCTATCCGATCCTCGAAATCTGATTGGTCAACTTCCGCCGTTAACCCGTGCTCATCCGCATCTTCCAGGAAGCGACCCAAAGAGGCATCCAATCGCAGCGCTTACGAAGCAGACGATCTATTTTTGACGTCTTGGCCACCGTTCCGCTTATGCTTCCACCAGGCAAGCAGCAACAACAGTGCTGGATATACAATCTGCACCGTTCCTGAGAACAGCGGCTCGCTCGTCATGAACAGATCGTTCATCTCTTGAATGCTGTCCGCTATCCAGAAGCTCATCGCGATGATAAGAATCCCGATAGGGAAGACGAGGGGGCGATAATCGCTCAGCTTGAAGCACTGCGCCGTTCCAATGACGAGCGCATAGTACCACACTGCCATCTGGACGAACCCGCTCATGACCCACAGTACCATCACAATCGCTTCCACGTGCTCGAAGAAATTACCCAGACTGATATAGCGGGAAGCCACAAAGATCGGAAAGGTGAATAACGACGTCAAGTTGCCGAACAGAAACAAGCATGTCAGGTTGGTAACGAGCATAGTTACAAGCATTAACACGATGGAAATAATAGTCCATCTCCACTTGTTGCGCTTCCCGGTCGCATAAGGAATGACGAAACCGATGAGCGCAAATTCCATAAACCAGACAAGCGGAGTGACCGCCCCCTCGAATACCGGCTTCCAGCCTTTCTCAAGCACCGGTGTAATATGGCGAACGTCGAGTTCGGGGAGCAGCAGGACCGGAGTCAGAAAAATAAATCCCGCAAACAGCGGAGCGATCAATAAAGAAAACTTTCCAAGCACTTCAATTCCTCCACGAATCGCTACAGCGCACACAAATGTGAGACAGATGCTCACTACGAATTCCGGAGTCCGCAGCAGCACCGAGCCGACGATGAATTCCCCGTATTCCCGCACGATAAGCCCCGCGCCGTGCCAGAGGAAAAACAACCATACGAGATTGGCCGCTCCACCTATCCATCTGCCAAGCAACCGCTCTCCATACTGTATAATCGTCTGCTCCGGATAATAATGATGAAGCTTAAGCAGCAGGAACATCGTGAGAAACCCTGTGCTGGAGCCGATGATGGGAGAGATCCACAGATCATTCCCCGCAAATTTCGAGGTAATGGCAGGAATGATCAATACAGAGGTAGAGCCTACCGCCAAATACATGAGCATGCACAGCTGCGGCCATGTAATGCGCCCCTTTTCCACATGAATCACCTCACTATCGTATCGTCCAATTTAAGTAACAAGCGTGCGCTCGGACATATCACCGCATTCTTAATGACGCTGGACGGATGGCTGCCATTATGTTCCACTATGTTGCCGAGGGCGAATCGGGCCGTTCTCGATACTTCGATTCTCCGGTCTTATGCTTCCACCATGCGATCAACAGAAGCAGCGCCGGGTAACAAATCTGTACCACAGCGGCAAACACCGCCCCACTTGTCGTGAATAGCTTCGTCATCTCCGATAGATCATTCACAATCCACAAGCTCATCGCCACGATAAGAATGCCAATGGGAAACACTAGCGGACGGTAATCACGGATATGAAAGGACTGGGCCGTTCCGATGACAAGTATGTAGTACCATGAGCTAATCTGCACGAATCCGCCCATAATCCACAGAACCATTACAATCGCTTCGATATGTTCGATGATGTTGCCCAAGCTGATATATTTTGCCGCATTGAATACGGAAAAGGTATACATGGAAGTCAAATCGCCGAACACGAACAGGCATGTCAAATTCAGCAATACCATCGTGCCGAGCATTAGAATAATCGGCAGGCTAAGCCACCTCCATGGGCTCTGCTGACCGGTCGCAAATGGGAGCATGAAGCTGACGAGCACATATTCCATGAACCACTCCATCGGCAGAATGGAGCCTTTCAGCACCGGCTTCCAGCCGTTCTCGAGCACCGGAGTAATTTGCAGGACATCCATTTCCGGCGTCAACAGCAGCGGAATGAAGATGACAAATCCCAAGAAGAGCGGGGTAATCAGCAAAGCAAACTTGCCGAGCACCTCAATGCCCCCGCGAATGGCCAAGGCGCATACGAAGATGAGGCAGATGCTCACGACGCTTTGCGGCGTGCGCAGTAGAACCGAACCGACGATAAATTCCCCATATTCCCGCAAAATGACCCCTGTATTCTGCCAGAGGAAGAAGAGCCATACGAGATTGGCCGTCCCGCCGATCCACTTGCCCAATAAATGCTCTCCGTACTGAATGATCGACTGATTCGGATAATACCGATACAGTCTGAGCGCCATATAGATCGCCACAAAGCCAACCACTGAACCGATGAACGGCGTCATCCACAAATCCTGATGAGCATACTTAGCCGTCACCGAAGGAACGATAAGCACGGAAGTGGCTCCCACCATTAAATACATCAACATGCCGAGCTGCGGCCAAGTAATGCGACCTTGTTCCATAACTCCCTCCTCAACCATTCAGCCACAAGTAGACCGGCATAAAGATGAAATCGATTAAATCACGCGGTGTTGGGCCCTTGTAAAAAATGGCCATATATAAAACGACGATCCAGCCCAACGCAGATAAGACGAAGAAGGCGCGCAGCTCTCGAATAGGCGTCTTTCGCCGTCTCCTCCACTCGAACAGGCCGTTCAATAATAGGAGAATGCACATGGCTACGAAAAAGGGGTACGTCATTTAGCGCTCACCTATCTTTTTCAACTTTTCCCTAATGCTCCCTGGGTGGACGATAAGCGACTCCACAATAATCTCCGTATCCATATCCTTATAGATTCGTTCCCAATTCTGCTTTATCGTCCGGTTCCACTCCTTCGCATATTTACGGTGGACATATTTTGCGAAGCCGAACACATCCGCCTGCCATTGTTCCTGCGAAATCTTAATGGAATGCTCGATGATGCGCTTAATCTTCTGGTTGGTCTTGAGCTGTGCCTGATGCGTCTCTTTAGCGTTGGATACGTCAAACCGACTGTTATTCTGTATGGCGTCCATGTACGGAAATACTTTGACGCGCATCGTCAGCCTGCGTCCGTCCCAATGCGGTTCGATATCGATTTGATTTTGCCTGAGGCGCAGCGTCAAACAATCCTGAGGGGTCTCTCCTTCCTCGCAATACGAGACAGTCAGCCGTTTTTCACCGCGCAGCAGCATAATCCCCAGCATATCATTTCCAGCCATTCCGCCGATGTAACGGTCTTTTTTAATGATGGCCAGCTTCTTCACGGAAGGGATCTGGACCCCAAGCTCGCTGCTGCTCCATTCAACAAATGGCGCATAAGCCGTTCCTGAATCTCCGCTCAGCATTTTGACCATTTCCAGCAAGCTGATCTTCCAGACGGCACGTGATTTGCCCAAATCCTCGAACAGCTCGGCCACGTTATTTTGCAGCTGCGGCAGTGATTGGAGGAATTCGCTCGCCTGACCGTCGGCGACGAAGATAAGCGCACGTTCGCGCGGACTCTGGAATCGCTGGAAGAAATCGAAGTGCTCCAACACCCCCTTGGATGCCAAGTCTTTGCTAACGACGTACACTTCCGCATGTCCCCAAAAGATATAGCGCGGCATTTTATTTTGCAATTCGAACAGCACGTGACCCAAAGTAGGCCCTGATGCAGAGAAAACCGTTGTCTGTCCCCCGCCTCCACCGTCCTTTTTCGGCTCGCTGCCGGACTGCTGCCCGCCACCACCGCCTTCCTTCGGCACGAACACCTGGAGCGTCATCTTCACGCCTCCGTTTCCGTCCGAATCGAGACCGGCAGCCAAAATAATAGACAGCTGCTCCAGCTCGGTGCGATCCCAGCAACCGGTAAGCGTCGTTAGCAGCAGCATCGCGATACCGAATGACACCATGCACCGGCATTGCACACGAATCGCTTTACGCATCATGCAACCCCCTCTTACAGGTTCAGCCCAATCCATTCCCTTGATTTGCTTTGTCTGATGATTGCTCTGCGTTTTGCATCTGATCGGTTTCTTTGGTCATGTTCTCCACCCATACCGGTTGCCGAATCAAGATGTCCTTCATCATGGAAGATCTAAACGGAGCGACGCCGGTTAAGTAAGGCACGCCGAACGATTTCAACGTCAGCAAATGCGTCACGAGCAAAATGAAGCCCATCATCGTTCCGATGAGACCGAGAAATCCCGACAGCAGTATAATCGGGAACCGGAGAAGCCGCACGGAGATGCCTAAGTTGTAGTGCGGCACAATAAAGGAAGCGACACCCGTAATCGCCACGACCATGACCATCGGAGCGGATACGAGTCCAGCCGATATCGCGGCTTGACCAATGACGAGCGCGCCCACGATGCTTACCGCAGAGCCGACCTGCTTCGGCAATCTGGCCCCGGCCTCACGCAGCGCTTCGAACATCAGTTCCATCAGCAGCGCTTCCACCAATGCGGGAAACGGCACTTGGGCTCGCGCCTTTGCCATCGTCAGAATGAGAGCAGTTGGGATCATTTCCTGATGATAAGAGATGACGGCCACATATATAGAAGGACCGAGAAGAGCCACAAATATACTAGCGTACCTCAACCATCGGACAATCGTCCCAAAGAAGTGGCGCTCGTAATAATCCTCAGGAGACTGCAGGAAGGACACCCACAAGGCCGGAGCGATAAGCGCAACCGGGGATCCATCCACCAGAATGACGACTCTTCCTTCCAGCAAGTGAGACGAAGCAACATCCGGACGCTCGGTCGTCAGGAGCTGCGGGAAAGGAGAATACGGATTGTCCTCCAGACATTGTTCTACATACCCGCTGTCCAAGATGCTCTCCAGCGTGATGTTATCCAGACGCCGCTTTACTTCTTCCAGCAATTGCTCGCTCGCCAAGCCTTCCATATATACAAGATTGATCGTTGTATGGGTCAGTTTCCCCCGTTTAATCGGTTGTATCTTAAGCTTCGGAGAACGGATGCGGCGGCGCAGCAGACTCGTATTCGACTGCATCGTCTCGACGAAGCCATCCCGCGGCCCCCGGACGACGGATTCCGCATCCGGTTCTGTCACGCTGCGCTTGTCGAACTGGATCGCTTCGATTGAGAAAGCAGTGTCGCTCTGATGCGGAATGAGGATCGTCATGCCAGACAGCATCAGCTCGACTACCTCCTGCATAGTCGTATGGGTCTTCACCTTCACCGCCGTCAACGTTCGCAGGACGCTTCCGACTGTGACGCCGTCCTCATCCTCCTTCGGATCTTTCTGATAACGTGTAACGAGCGGCTCGATGACATGCTCGTCAATCTGTAAATTGTCCACCATACCGTCGACATATATTAAAGAAGCCTGTTGTCCGCCCTGAAATGAAAAGGAAAAGAACACAATATCCGAACAATGATGAAATATATTTTCTAAATTTTTTACATTTTCTTTCCCTTCAGAGGACCAGACCATATTCGCATCCGAAGCCTCTTGCAACGGCATTGCCGATGGCACAATGATCACGCCTTTCCTTGTCATCCTTTCGTTTCCATGATAGGGTTCCATAAATATCCGCAAATTATAAGTTGACAGCTTGAGCGTCATATGATAAATTAATCTCGTATTCAAGATATTATTATTCGAGACATTAGCAAGAGCAAGCATAAAGGTGGTGAATAACCATGCATGAGAATCGATTGGAATTGATGGATGCCGATGTGCAGCAATCCCTTAAATTGTTCGTCGTGCTCTCGCGAGCTTCGAAGACGCTAATGGATTATGCGCAGCATGACATGAAGCATTATCAGCTTAATCCGTCAGAATTCGCAGTGATGGAAATGCTGTATCATAAAGGCTCCACCCCCATTCAACAAATTGGCGGCAAAGTGCTCTTAGCTAGCGGGACGATGACTTACGTAGTTGATAAGCTTGTGAACAAAGGATATATCAAGCGACGTCCTTGCGAACAAGATCGCCGGGTCATCTATGCGGAATTAACGGAAGAAGGCGAACGTGTCATGACAGCCATTTTTCCAGAGCATGCAGCAGCCATTCATGAATCCATGAGGGGATTGACGGCAGACGAGAAGCAGCAATTAATTGAGCTTCTGAAGACGCTGGGTCAGAGCGCAACCTCTCCTGATTAGCCCTTCTTTTTTACAGAGGGCTCTTATTAGGCACAATATCTTGAATTCAAGAATCTTTATTTCAACAAACTTTGTTTGATACAATTTGAGGAGGAACATAATGATGTTGGCAGATTACGGTTTATTGCTTATACGAGTTATTATCGGAGTAACGATGATGGGGCACGGCGCGCAGAAATTGTTCGGCTGGTTCGGCGGTTACGGTGTAAAAGGCACTGGCGGTTGGTTCGAATCCATCGGAATGCGGCCGGGTGTCGCAATGGCGCTGCTGGCCGGAATGACTGAATTGATTGGCGGACTGCTGTTCGGTCTCGGGTTATTTACATGGGTCGGCGCCGCGCTTATCGTCGGCACGATGTTGGTTGCGATTGTGAAAGTTCATGGGGCCAATGGCTACTGGGTCACTCAGAACGGGATTGAATACAATGTCATCCTCACTGTAACGGCCATAGGAGTCGCTTTAATCGGGGCAGGTTCTATTTCTTTAGATGCTTTGCTGCAAGGGTAATTGGGAATAGCGGATGAACCGTTACCAACTCGGAAACTCTATAATTTTCAGGAGGCATCGTTATGAATGAAACAATGGATCGCTCGATTCGACGGGCGAATGAACGCTATCACAATGACCATGGATGGTTAAAGACACACTTCAGCTTTTCTTTTGCCGAGTACTATGATCCAAATAATATCCAGTTCAGCGCGTTACGGGTATTGAATGATGATAACATCGCCCCGGGAACTGGCTTCGATCTTCATCCGCACCGGGATATGGAAATCGTTACCGTCGTGTTGAAAGGCCAACTGGAACATCGGGATACAACAGGTAATCGGGAAATCATCGTACCGGGCCAAATCCAGCGCATGAGTGCCGGCACCGGCATTTATCACGGCGAGTTCAATGCTTCGGACACCGAATCGCTGCAGTTGATGCAGTTGTGGTTTCTGCCGGAAAAGATGGGACTTCAGCCATCCTATGAGACGTTCACCTATGGCATGGAATCGATACAGAATCGACTAGTTCCGGTCGTGTCTAATCGCGCGGACGAACTCGGAACTGCACGAATTCATCAGGATGTAACGCTGCAGCTAGGACAATTCGCGGCAGGCCAGGAGCTTGCCTACGACACGAATCCCGGCCGTTCTCTATACTTGTTCATCATCGAGGGAGAAGTCCGATTCGATGACGGCATGACACTTCATCGCCGCGATGACGCCCGCATTCGGAACGCTCATTCGCTTAAGCTGCAATTCGAGCAAGACTCTCATATCATGCTCATCGATTTGTCGTAACGTGAACTGCATTCTGCTTACCACATAGTCCACCTGTCTGCAGATCTTTCCATCTGCAAGCGAGTGGTCTATTTCTTTTTTGCACATCATACATGCAGTCATATAGCTGTACCCTGACTGCGTACGATAGAATTAGTGCATGATTTTTCACATGCAGAATGCTGCAAATTCCAGTACAATAGATCAATGCACAGTAAGATGAATTGAAGGAGGCAATCAACGAATGGATACTGCACTTCGTGCGCAACAAAATTACGACGCGTGGTTACACGATCCTCATATCGACGAGACGACAAAAGCGGAACTGCAAGGCATCGCCGGCGAGGAACGCGAAATTACGGATCGCTTCTATAAAGACTTGGAATTCGGCACAGGGGGGCTCCGGGGCGTAATCGGGGCGGGCAGCAACCGCATGAACGTCTATACGGTCGGCAAAGCGACACAGGGACTTGCCCAATACTTGAAGCAAACAACGGCTTCTCCATCAGCTGCCATTGCTTATGACTCCCGGCATTTCTCACCAGAATTCGCGCTTGAGGCAGCACTGGTACTGGCCGGAAACGGTGTAAAGGCATATGTATTCGAGAGCTTGCGTCCGACACCGGAGCTGTCGTTCGCGGTGCGTCAGCTGCAAGCAAGCGCTGGCATTGTCGTTACCGCCAGTCACAACCCGCCGGAATATAACGGCTATAAGGTGTATGGCGATGACGGCGGACAGATTACGCCTGAGACTGCCGCCCGTGTCATTGCCGAGATTCGCGGCGTGACTTCGTTCGCCGATATCCGTAAGTTAAGCCGCGAGGAAGCAGAAGCACAAGGCATGCTCGTATGGCTGGGTGAAGACATGGATGAAGCGTACATATCGGCTGTTGCGCAAGTAAGCCAGAATGAAGAGCTAGTGCGCAAGACTAGCGATCAATTCCGCGTCCTCTATACTCCTCTGCATGGCACAGGCAACATGCCGGTGCGGCGTGTGCTGGAGCGCATCGGGTTCCAGCAGGTGCGCGTAGTACCGGAACAGGAGCAGCCGGATCCGAACTTCTCTACTGTGAAATCTCCGAATCCGGAGGAGCGTGAAGCATTCACCATTGCCATCGAGCAAGCGAAGGCTTGGGATGCTGACATCATTATGGGCACAGACCCGGATGCCGACCGAATGGGTACCGTCGTGAAGAACACGAATGGCGAGTATGTCGTCCTGACCGGGAACCAAGCTGGCGCCATTATGGTACATTATTTGCTCGATGCAATGAAGACGAAGGGCACGCTGCCAGTTAACGGCGCGGTTATCAAAACGGTCGTAACGAGCGAGCTTGGGGCGTCCATTGCAAAATCATACGGCATGACCGTATTGAATACGCTGACCGGCTTCAAATATATCGGGGAGAAAATGACGGCGTTCGATCAAACTGGCGAGCATACGTTCATCTTCGGTTACGAAGAAAGCTACGGCTACCTGGCCGGCAATTATGCACGCGACAAGGACGCGGTCATCGCCGCCATGCTTATTAGCGAGGCGGGCGCTTACTATAAAGCACAAGGCAAGACGCTGTACGAAGTGCTGCAACAATTATACGCCCAGCATGGGTATTACTTGGAAGGCTTGCAGACACGCACGCTGAAAGGTGTGGAAGGCGTGGCCGTTATTGGCGGCATTATGGAGAATTGGCGAGTCCAAGCACCAGACACGGCCGGTGGCAGCCGAATCGTGCGCACAGAAGACTTCGCTCAAGGTCTGTATGATCTGCCGAAGGAGAACGTGCTCAAGTTCCACTTGGAAGACGGAAGCTGGTTCTGCCTGCGTCCGTCCGGAACGGAGCCGAAGATTAAGATGTACTTCGCAGTGAAAGGCACATCCGGAGAAGACGCGCAAGCAAGATTGCAGCGCGTTACCGAAGACGTCATGTCCAATATCGACGCCTTCATTGCAGCCCAGAAATAATCTGCTTACACAAAGAGGCTGCCGACGTATGTTCGTAACGTTGGCAGCCTCTTTTTTGTTGATGAACGTTTGGAGGCAGTTTCCTTGTCTATGCATAGAATCAGCAAGCTCCTAATCACGTAATTTAGGAGATGAGATGGAGGGCCAACTCCCCCTTATGCGCACTCTCCCCTTTAGTCAGGGTAACATTCAGATGAAGTCACCCCACATAAAAATGGCAGCGTAACCGCGAACACCTATACTTGCGCATTGGCCGCCTGACAACTTAATTCGAAGCTTAGCGGCATAGCTTTCGACATTGCTGCACATCTTGATGCTTCACTATGGCTTCCTCACCCTGACACGGTTCACAATGGACCCCGACCTTGGCCGATCACTTCACTACGCTCATCTTTTGAGCCACCTGCTTCACTGCAGCCCCGGCTCTGATCTATCCCACTCACGCAGCCCCGGCCCATCCCCTCAAGAGGACTGCATTCACAGTTCCTGATTGATTGGGAGAATGAGCATATGAAAGCAACCAACGAATGACTTCATCTTTTGCTGCATATATTTCGTCACACTTCTTGTGTTCCAACACAAAGCATGACCTCTACCCTTACATCGAGCTTTCCAACTACCGGTTAAACGGACAAAAATGACGGCGACAAGCAAAATGATCTGCCAGATGTTCATCTTCATGATATGCGTGTCCTTCAATGTCGGTACGACCACCCCGAGCGAGATCGTCGAAATGATGAGCGTCATCAGAAACACGCTGCTAATTAAGCCTGCCCATGATGCAATAAAGTTCCTCCTTTATATCCAACTCTTATTTTTTTTGTTCTCATCATGCACCATCATGAAATTGAAATGAAAATCAGGTTTCTCCTTCTCATTTCAAAGGCTTGCATCCTCAATTGGATCGGTTCATACTTAGGTTACATAATTATGCGTTTATTACGAAAGGAGCATCATTCAATGCAGCAAGAAACGTTAGATTTATTCCGCACCTTAACAGAGTTCCCTTCCGCTCCCGGCTTTGAACGAGAGCTTCGTGCCTTAGTAAAGCAAGAACTGTCCCAATATACGGATGAATTCGTCCATGATGCGCTCGGCAGCATCTTCGGCGTTATGCGTGGCGATGAGCAAGGCCCTCGCGTCATGGTGGCTGGCCATTTGGATGAAGTCGGCTTCATGACGACTCAAATCACACCGAACGGGATGCTGAAATTCACACCACTCGGCGGCTGGTGGGGGCAGGTCGTTCTCGCGCAGCAAGTGGAAGTCATTACGCCGAACGGCCCGATTCCGGGTGTCGTAGGCTCGATTCCGAAGCATTTGCTTGATGAAGCAACGGCGAACAAGCCTGTCGACACGAAGCATATGTATATCGATGTAGGTGCGGACAGCCGTGAAGAAGCAGAGCAAGCCGGCATCCGTCCAGGACAGCAAATCGTTCCGGTCTGCCCGTTCACCCCGCTGCTCAATCCGAAGAAAATTATGGCCAAGGCATGGGATAACCGCTATGGCGTCGGCCTCGCGATTGAGCTGATGAAGGAACTTCACCGGGAGCAGGCTAAGCTGCCGAACATCTTGTTCGCCGGCGCGACCGTACAGGAAGAGGTCGGCTTGCGCGGAGCACGCACGGCGGCGAACCTGATCCAGCCCGACATTTTCTACGCTCTTGATTGCAGCGCAGCGAACGATATGACTGGCGATCCGAACTCGTTCGGCCACCTTGGCAAAGGCGCATTGCTCCGCATTTTCGACCCGACGATGATTACGCATCGCGGCCTGGTGGAATTCATCCAGGATATTGCGGACACACACAAGATTCCATATCAATATTTCGTTTCCCCAGGGGGAACAGATGCGGGACAAGTTCATTTGAGCAACAAAGGCGTGCCTTCCACCGTTATTGGCGTATGTGGACGTTATATCCATACTCCAGCTTCCATCGTTCATACGGACGACATAGATGCGGCGAAGGAATTGCTTATTCAACTTGTGAAGCACACAGACCGCACGACGTACAACACAATTGTGGAACGTGCGTAACGAATAGATAAATTAACGGATATTTTTAACCCGCTCAGCCGGGATTCAAACAGCAAATATTGAACACAGAACGCGGCCCCTTCCAGACGGAAAAGGGCCGTTCTCTTTGTTTTGAGAAATCCACATCAACAATTCTTGGCAGTCACTGCCGCTCGCGTTACACTAATAACACAATCTATGATTTTTCTTAACAAGGAGGCTAACACTGATGTCTTATTCACAATCAACGAACACTTCAGAGGAGAACCGTGCGCCTGGTCCATCGACATGCATTGAGGCAGCGACGTTCGCTGGCGGCTGCTTCTGGTGCATGGTTAAGCCGTTCGATCAATGGGACGGTGTGCACAGCGTCATATCCGGTTATACGGGAGGACACGTTCCGAACCCGACATATGAGCAAGTGAAGTCGCAAACGACAGGGCATATCGAAGCGGTGCAGATTACATTCGACCCTGCCGTCATAACATACGAACGTCTGCTTGAGCTATTCTGGGGACAGATCGACCCGACAGACGCCGAAGGTCAATTTCAAGATCGGGGCCATTCGTATACAACGGCCATCTTCGTTCATTCGGAGGAGCAACGGCGCAAGGCCGAAGCCTCCAAAGCTGCACTTGCTGCGTGCGGCAGCTTCGACAAACCGATCGTCACACCGATTGTAGACGCCAAGCCTTTCTATCCGGCAGAAGATTATCATCAAGACTATTACCGCAAAGAGCCGGAGCATTACAAGGAGGACCGCTCCAAATCAGGCAGGGATGAATTCATTGCGAAGCATTGGGAACCGTAAAAGACTCCCGTTCGTCGCTGCGCAGATATCGCCTGATACTGGCTGAAACAAAACAAGCTGACGTCTGTACTGGACAGACATCAGCTTGCAGCCAACAGACCTATATCGGCCGGATCGCTTTCTACATGTGTTCGGGATACTTACAGCAGTTCCTTGCGCAATTGCTCTGGTGACTTTGGAGACATCAGGCCGAACGGAATGTCGAATACCGTACGCGCCCCGGACTCTCCACGCGCAGCCAGCTTAGAGACAGCACGTGCGTAAGCTACGAGCACACTTGCGGTAAACTCCGGATTGCTGCCGAGGTTCAGGCCGAACTCCATAATTTGCGCAGTGCCTTCACCCGTCATGCCACTGCGGAATACGAGGCCGCCGTGCGGCATCGCAGAGTGGTTCATCTTCAGCTCTTCCTCACTGATGAAGTGTACGATCGTGTCGTAGTCAGCGAAGTAGTTCGGCATCGACTTAATTTCTGCTTCAATGCGCGCTTGATCCGCATCTGCTTCCGCCACGATGTAACATTCGCGTACATGCTTGTCCCGTGTCGTCAGCTTCGGATTTTCCCCAGCACGGACTTTCGCTACCGCCTCATCGGACGGAATCGTGTATTGCACGCCGTTCTTGACACCTTCCACCCGGCGGATAGCATCGGAGTGCCCTTGGCTTACGCCGCGGCCCCAGAACGTATATTCATTGCCTTCCGGCAAGATGGATTGGAACAAAAGTCGGTTAAGCGAGAACAAGCCCGGATCCCAGCCCGTCGAAATGACGGAGACGTGTCCGTTCGCTGCTGCTGCGGAATTCACGGATTCGAAATATTCCGGAATGCGTGCGTGCGTATCAAAGCTGTCGACGGTGTGGAACTTACGGGCAAGCTGAGGCCCTTGCTCCGGCAGATCCGTTGCCGAACCGCCGCACAGAATCATAACATCGACTTTACCTTTGTATGATTCGGCCTCGTCCAACGAAACGACCGGAACGTGCGATTGAATAGATTGCGGATCGCGACGCGTAAAGATGGCGACGAGCTCCATATCTGAATTTTGGCGAATCGATTTCTCGACCCCTTTGCCGAGGTTGCCATAACCTACGATACCAATGCGAATTGCTGTCATGTGGTGTTGCTCCTTTCCTAATCACAAATCTTTCTCTAGTATAATATGGATTTCTACAGTCCGACATAGATTATTGGAAGAACATATTGCACTTCATGTGCACTACACGTTAAGACTGCACCGTCTCCCTGGCCGGGAGCGTGACCGTCACGCAAGCTCCGCCCAAGTCGAGGTTGGATGCTAGGATAACGCCGCCGTGCTTCTCTGTCAGCAGCTTCGCCATGTACAGGCCTAGTCCGGCGTGACCTTTATGGCGCGAACGCGACGTATCGCCTTGAACAAATTTATCGAACACGATGTCCAGCGCGTGCGCCGGGAATCCCGGCCCGGTATCCATAATTTGCATAACAAGCTTATGCTCCGCTAATTCCGTTCTCCATGAGATGGTTCCTCCTGCCGGCGTAAACTGCACGCTGTTGGCAAACAAGTTATCCAACAATTGCGACAGCCTGTCCGGATCGAACAGTACGGAAGCCTGCTCTTTGCGTTTGTCCTCCAGGTCATATGTGAAATGAATGTGCTGCTCCCCGCACAGCCGTTCGATGTCGGACGCCTTCTCTTCCATAAACACCCTGACGTCCACAGCACGCTGATTCAGCCGGAACTCCGGCGTCTCCATTGCCGATACCGTATTCATCTCCTGTACTAACCGCGCCGCGCGCTTCGTGTTTTTGTCAATCGTCGCCAAATAGCGATACAAACGATCCGGGCGCTCCGCCCCGCCTTCCAGCAGTCCTTCCACATGGCCTTGAACAATGGCAAGCGGCGTTCGCAGATCGTGGGCTAAGGCGGCTACCATGTCGCGCCGCTCTTGCTCGAGCTTCCATTCGCGCTGCAGCGATAAATACAGTTCCCGCCGCATCTCATCGAAAGCTTTTACAAGCTGGGCGATCTCGGACGTGCCTTCATAAGAGAAGCTGAAGTCCAAATCACGCCGCTGCACCCGCTTCGTTCCCTCGATCAGCTCTTGAATCGGCTGGTTCAGCTGTCGGCTGAATCTCCTGCCGAACAGCCAGGTAAATACAATAATAAGCAGAAATGGTAAAAGTATAATAAGCGTTCCCAACAGGCTGACGTACGGATTGCTTGCCTCATCGGTCGCAGTGACCGCAAGCACATAAGTCAGTACGACCGCCCCTTCGAACTCACCTGCCGCATTCACGATTGGCATCATTGTCCGCGCATGATTGGAATCAATCATTTTGGTGGAATTGAGCCGTTCAATCAATTCGCGGCCACTGTCGATTCGCGGGTCTGTCAATGTGCCATACACAGGTGTCCCGTATCGATCAACTATCGCGTAAGATATCCCTGTGCCGTCGATAACCTGCTCTAACGCTGACCTACCGCCCTCTTGCAGCAGATTGTCTCCCTCCGCCGCCACAACCTGCCAGATGCCCGGTATCTTCTTCTCATAATAATTAGCAGGTCTAATCCAGTCCGCTTCTCCCTGAAACATCAACCACACGACCAGCCCCCATACGGCAGCAGTCAAGATAAAGCTGAGTCCGATAACTAGACTGAAATAAAAGATGAATTGGCGTTTAATGGAGCGTGTCTTCACGAACGGTCCCCCCATTTGTAGCCAACCCCCCACACGGTTTCGATCCAGCGCGAATCCGGATCGGCGGCAGCCATTTTGGCCCGGATATTTTTGATGTGCTCCGTTACGGTAGCATCATCTCCGAACGCATCCATCCCCCACACCTGCTCATAAATGTGTTCGCGCGCGAATACTTGTCCCGGATGCAAGGCAAGCAGTTCTACAATGGCAAACTCACGGTTCGTCAACGGCAAGGTCTGTCCTTGGCAGCGCAGTTCATATCCCCTGACATCGATCGTATAGGAGCCGAACTTAAGCAGTCCGCTGTCCCGACGCTGTATGCTGCGACGTTCCCGCCTGAGGTGCGCTTCAATGCGTGCCTTCAGTTCCCGTAGGCTAAACGGCTTGACGATATAGTCGTCGCCCCCTGCCGCCAGTCCGTAAATCCGATCGGCTTCGCTCTCCCTTGCGCTAACAAATATAATCGGGCAATCGACACTATCCCGCACTTGTTTGCAAAATTGAAACCCGTCCGTGCCCGGCATCATCACATCCAGCACAATCAAATCCGGCAGCCGCTCTAATATGAGCCGTTCCGCTTGCTCCACGTTATAAGCTGCCCTCACCGCATAGCCCTCATCCTCCAGCGCATCCCGTACGAACTCAGTCATCTCTTCTTCATCATCAACAAGCAAAATGCTCACTCTCATCATATCCTCTGTCATCCCCCGCCGAACGTTCTCCTTCTGTTCAGTGTAATCCAAACTTCTTCTGCGGGGCAAATGAGCGCGGACTTTATACTTTCTTGAGAAATGCGTTGTAAGCTGACAGATAGACACTGCAAAATGTATCTCTTGTGCACATGAAAGAAAGGACGATATTAAATGAATTCAACCGCAAATGCAATTTTGAAAAAAGAGGCCTTCTTGTACTGCGTGCTTGTGCTCGGCTTAACCTTGGCCGCGAACTTGAGCGGCGTGTTCGAGCTTATCGCTGTCAGCCAAGCCGCACCGCTCATCACGGTGTTGCTGCTGCTTCTGTTCCGTCCAAAGCGGAAAGAGACACTGCTATCGACTGGCATGACGAAGCTCGGCGGACTTCGCTGGTACGTGATTGCACTGCTGTCCGGCATTCCGGTCATAATAGGTTTTGCCGCAGCCTGGGGACTCGGCTTTATCGCGCTGCCGTCCGCCCATGAATTTAGCAACGGCATGACCATGACCGCCTACTTCCAAGTCATCGCTCAGAGCTTCTTCAGCCCGAACATGCTCATTGTGATGACATTGTTCTCCTTCGCCGAGGAGATCGGCTGGCGCGGCTACTTGCAGCCGAAGCTGACACAGGCTATGGGTGCAAAGAAGGCGATTCTGATTACAGCGGCCGTGTGGGCCGTATTCCATTACCCATTCTACTTAAACGGCTACAATGAGGACGGAATTCCGCTTGTGACGATTGCGCTATTCACGGCGATGATATTTCCGCTTTCCGTCGTGATGGGCTGGGTCCGGCACAAGAGTGGCAGCCTATGGCCTGCCGTCATCATACATACGGCTATCAACCATAGCCGCAGCTGGTTCGAAGCGTTGTTCTATCATAAGCAGGAAGGCTGGACGTATGTAGCGGGTGAGTCCGGCATCGCCACGCTTCTCCTGTGGATTATCGCCGCCGTGCTCGTGTGGCGGTCGCTATCCGGTTCCGGAGCGGATGCCTCCAAGTCCGGACAAATCAATGATGTCGCCCTATAGTGGATGCCTAATCCACCGCCATGGATTTAATATGGGGAGACGATGCACAGCACCTTGTATTGAACAAAAAAAGTGTGTAGATCTAGTATCTTTCGACACCTTATCTACACGCTGAATGCTATTTTAACACCACCAACCCACCCAGCATATTGTAATGAAAAGGAGTGGGGTGTAATGCCACAATATCGAATCATTGTCGATTTGTCGGATCGCAAGCTGTATCTCTTGGACGGAAATATCGTAGTCAGAGAGTTCCCCGTCGGAATCGGAAAGATGCTCACCCAGACTCCGACAGGCGAATATACCATAATCAACAAGGAGCCCAATCCGGGCGGACCATACGGTGCGTTCTGGATGGGCTTGTCGAAGCCGCATTACGGCATTCACGGAACGAATGATCCTTCCTCGATTGGAAGACTGGTATCTCACGGATGTATCCGGATGTTTAACGAAGATGTGCTTCAATTAGCTTCGCTTGTGCCCATACACACCAGGGTAACCATTCGTCCGTAGATAGTTCCAATTCTATCAGACCTTTTTATCAATCCTCGAGAAATTCTATACTCCATAACAACTGTAATTCCTATCGTCTGCCTCAGGCAAATCGTCATGTATTCCATCATCGTTCCCCACTCTCCCTTAAATCGCTAGTAGGTTATTCCTTCGTTTTATGGGCGAATGCCGTGAGCATTATGGGTTATGGTCCATAGACTAAGGGTGAGGGTAATTCCCCTAGAAGGTTATCTATGGATCCAAATTATTATCAGCACGTCAGTTGGAGTTGTATGAATAAATATGTAGGAATACGAACGAATGATGGTCATTCACACGATGGATTCATTGCTCATGTCGATCAAAATTATGTTACCCTTGCCATCCCCACTGATGAAATGATAGAGCGATTGGACGGCCTGCCCGCACAGGAATCCACCTATAGACAATTCGGCTTCCATCCTGGCTTTTTTCCTCGACGTCGCTTTTTTCACCACCGAATTCCTTTTTTCGGAATTAGGGATTTATTTCTGCTCCCCTTCTTCATATGATCAATTGAGGGATATGGGGGTAACATATCCCTTTCCTTATGGCGCGGGATATCGGAAAGTGCATTAGATTACTTAGGTTTTTGTTTCCAGTGAAAAGCCTCGGATTACTCCGGGGCTTAATTTGATAAGAACATGGATTTTTTCGGTTACCGCTCAGGCGCTGCCGATCTTTTACAGTTGCAGTTGCAGTTGGATGCTGATTGTTTTCTCTTTTCCATTCCAGTTGACTTTTGCACCGGCTGCTTCTGCTACTGCCCGTACTGGAGCATATGCCTTCCCGCCGATCAATCGCCCACCGGCAACATTATTTCCATTTATTGATGCTGTTTTACTGCCATTGTCCCATACGACTGGCGCACCGATCGCCGCACCGATGTCCCGTATTGGTGCAAACACAAGGTTGTTTACGAATATGCCTGTTGCTACCTTCGCTCCATTCACTTCAATAATCGCTTCATTTTTCGGCCTCTGGAGCTTTTGCAATTCTTCCTTAACCATATTAATGAACTTGCTCCAATACGGCAGCAGTTGCGACGGGCACAGCTTGCCCGACCATTTTTGGTGCGGAACTACGTGCTCAACTGTTAGCTTATGACGATTAATGAGAAAGGCTGCCAACCAAGCTGCATTCCGCCAGGCGACCTCCGTCTTCATACCGATGAACATGCACACTTCCATACCGAGGCTCGTCTGATTCCCTGGGCCGTCACCATCTCCAGCATGCCACCCCTGTTCGTTATCGCCCAGGTGCTGGAAAATATCCACATCGTCCACTGTGTAGTGCCATGATGCCTGCCTGCCGCCGCTGCCGTCCAAAATGTATCGCGCATGCGACTCCGCCGTGCCTGTGAGATTGTCCGTATTATGGATGGTGATCCATCCCGGAACCATGGGCTTGTTAGGTTTGTTCGGACGTCCGTCCGGAAGCAGCCGTTGTTTAATCTCGATGCTCATTCTCCATCAACTCGCTTCTGAAAAAGTATGTGGTTGTCCTGAATGGATTCCAATAAGTAGCCGCCAAATCAAAAAAAGCGTTCAGTAAGTTGAACGCTGCAGCGATGACTAAATATGCGAGGAATAGTGTTGTTTGAATTCCGATTTTATTTTAGAAGCAGCTGCCCTCTGCAAGGAATATCAGCAAGTATCCCCTGTCAATTGGCTCAGTTCAGGTCAGTTTCTACCGTACTATAGTAAATGTTATGATAGCTAGAATCACAGTGCCAATTACAGCTGTACCGGGGCAAAGGCTTGTTTTACTGTTCAAACAGCCGGCGAAACCCGGAAAAGTAACCGTGCTAGAAAGTGTTTCCCTCCAAAGACTCAAAGAAGTATCCTAAACGACGCTGGGATTGAGAGCTAAGGCCCTCTCTCAGGAGGATGTTAATATAGTGAATAGAAAAGACGTGTATCGATTTTGGGCTGTTTTCCATCACGCGACGAAGCTGCCTGTGATGTGCAAGTCTTTATGCCGACCGTTCGAGAAGCAATGGAATCCAAATCCGTTAGAAAGACGGTGACTGTCCCTAAGTGGTTAAATGATAAGGCAACGTGTTAGATACGACGCCGTAGGATGCTATCCTTCGGCTTTTTATATCTCCTTTTGACGATCAAAATAATCGGTTTCCCGGTTACTGCTCTTAAACAATACGACCCGTTAGTTAATGCTATCACCAGATAGCTTTTATTATTATAATAAACAATACACGATTTTCTGGACAAATCAGCGCACTCGAGAACAGGATCGAAAGCTTACCGTCCTATACACTGGATGGGAAAGGAGATGAGATGAGATCGGATGGAGTCGTTAAAATTGCTTCGCCAGGCCATCGATTATATCGAGGATCATTTGCATGTTATGCTTGAGATCGATGATATTGCGCAGGCAGCTTTATCATCCCGGTATCATTTTCAACGAATGTTCCATGCATTAACTGGCTTCACGGTCACCGAGTACATTCGGAACCGACGATTAACGCTTGCCGCAGAAGAATTGGCGGGAACAGAGTGCAAGGTCATCGATGTCGCGCTTAAGTACGGTTACGAAAGTCCGGAGGCTTTTGCCAAAGCGTTTCAACGGTTGCACGGAGTGACGCCGTCCGCCGCAAAGAAGATGAATGTGAAGCTTAAGGCGTTCTCTCGGATCTCCTTTCAAATTCAGATAAAGGGAGAATTTGAAATGAATTATCGCATTATGGAAGAATTGGAATCTACCGTGATCGGCAAGAGTGTCGATATCCGGACGGATGCCTTCAAGGAAATACCCGAATTCGCCGAGAAAATCTGGAAAGACGGGACGCATGACCGGATTAACGAGGCGACCGGCAGATCAGCCGGTATGCTGCTCTACGGCTATCATTTTGACTTCAAAGAGGATGGGGGCAGACGTTATATGATGGGATTCGATCTTCCAGTAGGAAGCGATGCCCCGCCTGAGTTCACCGTTCTGCACGTGCCGGCCCGAACGTACGCGGTATTTGAAAGCCGAGAGACGTTGACAGAGGACGTCGATAGCGGCCGGGAAATCCAGAATGTGTGGCGTCGTATTTATTCCGAATGGTTTCCTTCGACAAATTTTGAACAGGTGGAAGGTCCATGCATTGAAAAATACTACTGGGTGGATGATAGACAGGTCGAATCGATTTGCGAGGTATGGATACCAGTCAAAAGAAAAAGCTAAGGATATAATGTGTAGCCGCAGGATACCTTCCTGCGGCTTTTCTCATATTTTCTTTTTAAAGAGATGATAATCACTCCATGAGGGAAATTATGGTATGATGGATAGGCGATAGAATGGCTTTATGGGCGGTCGGCTACTCTCCCGGAAGGGAGGTGAATGCCTGTGGAGGTTAAAGATGCTTTGCTTATCATGATTGGTTTCGGTTCGCTGATTGTCGGGCTACTGGGATTAGTCTTGACGATCATTGCTCTTGTCCTGCACCAAAAGAAATAGGCCGCCCCAGCGAAGGAATCGGCCTATCTGGTGAAACTTTCGTATTGAGCCACCGCCTTTGAAGCGGCTGTTGCACTGGAGTCGTGTTACCCGCACGGCTCCTTTTCTATTTATATCTTATCATGCATGGTTTTATACGTCTACTTTGATGCTACGGGGGCTTAGCGGCCCCCTCCTATACGCTCCTTGGCGATGCAATTGACTCGCGATGGGCAAATATTGGCCAGTCATGTTACTCGAAAAAATAAAAAACGGACCGGCCACCGTTTGTATCTTGGCCGATCCGTCTGATGTCTTTAGCAGACATTTAAGCAATGAGATGAAAGAACTTCCAGTCGGCCAGCAGGACGATGAAACCGACAAGAAGCACCGCTGTAGCCATTCGGAACACTTTTTGGACTTTGGATTGCGGATGGTGTCTGCCTTTAAGGATAGAGATCACAAGCAGCAAGCCAGCGAGTATTGCCAGTATCCAGTTCATAATAATTCCATAATTCAACTGATTAGTGGTCACGTTTTGATTGCCGATGGCGTTCAGGAGCAGGAACAAGACGTTTAATACCAGGGCGGTTCCGCACACAATGACGCCTGCGGACAAATGATTAGCTGTGCTTGAAGACGAAATTCCTTTTCTTTTCCACAGGAGCCAGCGAATGAGCAGCACAAGCGGGGCCAGCAAAAAGAACGAAACAGCTATTGCCGCAACAATCAGATAGGTAATCAATGCCGGGACGGAACGGCTTGGCTTGAGCGGAAGCATGTCCATCGCTTGTCCGCCGCTTAACCGCGTTACTTTTCCTTCTGATTTTTCAGCATACAACATAGGCGCACTCATCTGAATACTCTTACTGTTGGTTTTATCCAGTTTGTATACATAGGGGCTGATTTGTTTATACTCTCCTGATATTCCACGCCCGGTTAAGGTAAGGTCATGTTCGCCCTTCGCTTCCAGATTAACCAACGTCAGGTAGCCCATAAACTCCTGGACAGTGGTAAAGGTATTGCGTGATAGTACATAGTGTCCGGCCACTTCGCTTGACGGCGGCAGGTTTTTACTTGGCTGCACGGACTCCTTTGCCTTATTCCGAATCAGCAGGTCAATCAAACTAGGCACAATATCGCGTTCGCCCTCTGTGTTGGTTAATACGACAACACCAAGCTTTTCTTCAGGAACAACAGCAAAATTACTTGAAAAGCCCATGGTGCCTCCACTGTGTCCAACAGTGCGGGGCTGTGCGTTGTATTCCCAGAATCCATGCGCATTGGAAAGAAGCTCCTTGTGTGGCGTATAGCTTTGGGTAAGCATCGTTTGCAGCGTCTGCTGCTTGGCGAACAACGGGCTGTCAGCGGTTGTCAATGCTATGGCAAACCGTGCGAGGTCTTCCGCCGTTCCTTTCATTGCTCCTGCAGGATAGAAAGGAATATAATAATGTGCTCTAGGTTCGAAGCCTCCTTTCTCTGTAATCGCATAGCCTGTAGCTTCTGCATCCTGCAAATCCCGGTGATCAGCCAGTGTCGGATGGCCTGAGGTATGATTCATCTCCAGCGGGCGTAAAATCCGCTTCATTTCGTAGTCGGAAAAAGGTTCCCCACTTACCTCCTCCACCGCAAACCCTGCCAGGGCTGTGGCAAAGTTAGAGTAAGACATGACTTTGCCAGGCTCAAATATTTGCTCGGGTTGAGAAGATAACAGCACTTTTTCCAGTGATTCCAGCTTCTCCGATGACTTTATAAATAGGCCGCCCGAATATTCCTCAAAGCCAGCGGTATGGCTCATTATATCCAGCAGCGTAATCGGTTTGTCGTAGCGAAGCTTCTCTGCAAACTCCTGCGGAAAATACGCCCTGATGTCTTGATCCAGCTCCATCTTTCCTTCTTCTACCAATTGCATAATGGATGCCCAGACAAATAGCTTGTTAATTGAACCGTAGCCAAACACAGTGTTGGCGGTGTCCACAGGGATTTGCTTCTCCATATTGGCGTAACCATAGCCTTTGGAAAAAATAATCTCGTCGCCTCTGGTTACCACAACCGCAGCACCGGGAGTTGATTTTCCGATATATGAATTCACATAGTTGTCGATCTCTTGCTCAAGCTGGGTGTAGGGAATACCGGAAGGTGTCCGATCTGAGCTTGCTTCCTCTGCGTAGACAGGGATCGAAAAAGCAGTAAAGAATAGCGCACTCATCAAGAGCGCGATTATTTTGTTCCATTTTTTCATGTTCATGCTAGTGTTCCCCCGTATTTTACAAATAGATAGATTAAATCACATCTATCTATGAGCTGATATTCAAAAACATCACAGTTCGTCTGTGGCCTTTAATAAGCTGCTGCCTATCTACTCCGTAATCAATCCATACGCTGTGATTCTCTTGATTCTGCGCGACACTAACATCGATACGAGATAGACCAGTATAATAATGGCGATGCAGAGTGTAACAATAAGCGGAACATGTATGATGAATTGCACATTGGAAATGCCGGCATCTGAGAGCAGCAGCTCAAGCACGGAATTGGTGTACAGACTGCCCAGCACACCGCCGACGATTACGCCTGCAATTACAATAGGAACAAAGCTCAGCGCGATCTGGGTCATAAGCTGGAACGTGGTATAGCCTGTCGCTTTTAGAATCCCCAGTTCCCTTTTTCGCTTGAGAATCGTCATTTTGATGACCAGATAGAGAATCAATACAACTACCAGCACGGTTATCGCCAGGATCACAACCATGACAGCAAATACTGCCGATATATATACCCGGGTTCCACTCTCTAGCGATTCATCCACATCCGTTATAGTCTGAATCATGCTTCCGTACTCCGCTTCGACATCACGGATAAAGTCCGATTTGTTGACACCTTCCAGGTATACATTAATGGACATTCCTTTATGGTCAGGAATCAGGTGATGCACACCTGCCATGGTTAAAGATGCTCCATTCCGCCCCGCATTAAACGATTGGTTCAGCCCGGTTATCAGAAACGGATGGGAAGCACCTCCCACCCCCACTTTAATCGTATCGCCAATGTTTTTGCCGAGCAGTCTGGCTAGTCCTCCGGTAACAACAATCTCGTTGTCGTATTGCGGATAGCGGCCTTCATAGACCGATTTGTTTTCCAGCTTTCCATAATCATCAGAAAAATCCGTATTCACCAACTGGCCATCAATCGTCGTTGTAATATAGTCCAGAATATTGGCCTTTTCCACACCTGTCATCTGTTGAATCTGCATAAGCAACTGCTCGCTGTCTTTACCGGGTTCAACCTGAATTCCGACATTAGGCGTTTCGGCACCAAGCATTTGGAAAAACGCCGTTTTATCTTCAGCAATATTGTAGTACAACACAACCGAGAAGACCGAAGCAAAGGTAATCGCGACAATAATGCTGCCGATCATTAGGTTCTGCCGGCTGTTCGCAAGCATTGTTTTGCAAGCAAGCACGAATTGGAGGCCGCCTTTGACCTTGTCCAGCGGGAGAAGATTTCGACTGAAATTATGGGTCATGATTCCTCCCCGCAGTGCTGCGACAGGGGAAAGCTTATGGATGCGCATGGAAGAGAGCAGCGCCACTACCAGCACCAACAGGGTTACAATCAGGACACTGGCCAGATCTGTTCCCATGTGGGCGTCCCCCGTCCATAGCAACCCCGCCAAAGAAGAGATCACTCCACCGAACGCGGGCATTACGGCATAAGAAACGGCTGCACCTGTGACACTCGCGGCAACTGCGATCAGCATAAACTGCAAGACAATTGATGTGTGAATCTGCAGGCTGGTATAGCCCACCGCTTTAAGCACGCCAATGTTCACCATACCATCGTCGATGCTGTATGATATACGGAACTTGATCACAGTAAGCGACATCAGCACGATCATTGCCGCAAACGCGACCAGAATCATGGCGACAATATTAACGATTAAAGCGCTGCTGCTTTCTGCCGTCTGCATGTCCGCTCCCCAAAAACTGGGATCCACAGCCTCATTGGATTGTGGAAATTGATTGTTATAGTCACTTAATAAGGCGCCTGATTGTTCACTATCCGTAAAAATTGCAGATATAAGGGTGCCGTCGGCCGCAGGACCCAGTTCCTCAGACAATTGACGGTAGGCCGCATCCGGCAGATAAAATTTCAGCATGGCGAGTTTGGATGTGCCCATCAAAGTCGACTCAAAAAAACCGGTTACACGGTAACTATATTTCTTATTTTGATAAGTAAGGGTGAAGTTGTCTCCTAGTTGGTAGCCGTTCCTCACTTTTAAGCCATAAGGGATATAGATTCCCTCTCCTTTGTCAGAAGCCGACTCCTCAATCAGCTTCAGCGGCGCAACGGTCCGCTCTGCATCCGCATTCAGCAGCGCAGTGCGAATACTAAAGTCGCTCTTGTCGAAACGAATCGTGGCCGTGGGCAGCAATATCATTTGTTCCGTTTCTGTCTCTTTCACTCCTGAATAGGATTTGAGAAAATCTCCATAAGGCTGCTTATAGTTTGCGCTTTTCATAACGATGCTTACATGCGCATCGTGTAATTCATCGACCTTGTCTTCATAAAAGGTGCTCATTTTAGACATAACCGTCGTGCCTATGTTCAGCAGCAGTGCGGCAATAAAAATCAAAACAAACAGGGAGAAGACCGCGCTTTTTCCTGTTTTGATATTGGCTATGGCCAGGTTAATAATTCTCATCTTACCATCCCATTTCAGACAGGAACGCATTTAGCTTCTCATGCCTTGCAAGGTTGTAATCCGCATGAAAAGCACCTAGATCCAGATCTCCACAAATAATGCCGTCACGCAGGTAAAGGATTCGGTTGCCCCGCAAAGCCGTTGTGATATCATGTGTGACCGTGACTATGCTCTGTCCATTCCGGTTGACCTCGGTCATGACGTCCAGCACACTGTCGCTTGATACGGAGTTGAGTGCGCCGGTGGGCTCATCTGCGAACACCATTTTCGGACTGTTGATCAGGGCGCGCACGATCCCGGCCCGCTGTGCTTCACCGCCGGATAACTGGGAGGGGAATTTCCCCCACAAGGTTTCATTTAATCCCACCTGGGCAAGCAATTGTTTGGCTTTGGCAGCAACAGCCTGCTTGTTCTTGCTCACCAGCAGACCGCTCGCCAGCGCATTATCCAGCACGCTCATGTTGTCCAGCAAGTGGATTTGCTGGAACACAAACCCGCAATTATTTCGGCGAAAAATGGCAAGTTGGTCATTATTCAGCTTGGATATATTTTCACCCTCAAAATGAATTTCCCCGAGCGAAGGTTTGTCCATGCCGGAAAGTGCATAGAGCAGTGTCGATTTGCCTGAACCGGAACTGCCCATAATAATCGTAAAGTCTCCTTCCATCAGACTGATGTCCAAATTTTTCAGCACATGCTGCTGAATTCCGCCAGTGGAGAACGTTTTGCATAATTTCTCTGTTCTAAGTATCGTATCTTGCACGAGGTGATCATTCCTTTGTTGATAGATTGCAGAATGGATTACAGTCCTATCATACAAAATCAATTCTTATTTAATCTTTGTCCAATCCTTAACCGTTCCTTAAATCGTTAGACGAGCTTGATTCGGAGGGCGACGGTAAAACCGTCATCGCGATTATGGCATTCAATATCGCCCTGCATGCTCTGCATGAGATAATTGGAGATGAACAGTCCAAGCCCTGCTCCGGTTTGGCCCGCGATGTTATTGCCCCGGTAGAATTTGTTGAACAGCAGCGGCAATTCATCCCGGCTGACGCCATTTCCATAATCCATAATCTCTATTTGCAAATGGGTAGGGGTAATAAAAGAAGAGATTTTAACAGCGGTACCCGCATATTTGTAAGAGTTGCTCAGGATATTATCGAAGACTTGCTGTAAGCGTGTGACATCGGTGAGGATAATACAATCCGGGATGGGGTCACAGGTAATTTGGTCATCGTAGTTCACATTCGCGATAATTCCCTTCAGAACACCGCTGTATTCCTCAGTCACATTCACCTTCAGTTCTTTCAACTCCTCAAGCGTCGCATGGAACATATCCGTCACCAGCAAGTTAATTTGCTCTGCCTTGGAATAGATCATGTTCAACTGCTTGATTGCTTTCTCATCGTTAGCTCGCAGCAGCATCAGTTCGCTAACCGCCTTAATGGAGGCGACCGGTGTTTTGACGTCATGGCTTAGGCTGGCCACGAGCTCTTTCTTACTGCGGTTGGCCTCATATTCACTCTGCCGCGCCGCCGCCAGCTCCTCGCGCATCATGTCGAAGCTTTCGGTGAACGCGCCGAACGGATTGTTTTTATCCATGTTTAAAGGAATATCCAAGTTCCCTCTGGCCACATTCAGGGCAAAGCTTTGCAGCTTTTTAAACGGCGTGATTACGGCACGATTCAAAAATATAATATAGAGTACGCATAGCACGGTTAACACGGTAAAAGTTATCAAGATTACGGTCACAAGCTGTTCCTTGTTGCGCTGCATCTTTTGGTCATAATCATCATGGATGATGAGCTTTCCTGCGGGAGTTCCTTCCACCATAACATCCAAGATCGAATCCCTGTTCCGGATGGCATCATTAATGGTCATGGACAGTCCGTCTGCCGTTTGGTAGCGTACGTTCCCGCTCTGATCCAGAACGACAAATTGCTGCGTGATGCCGCTGTAATCGCCTTGCTCAATCTGCTCCCAGTGGCTTTCAACCGTCTTCAGTACCCTGTTGGCCATGACAATATCCACATCCGTATTTACTTCGGTCCCAATCACCTGCACAGAAAGAATAATACCTGCAATAAAAACAACAAGCATCGTCAAGAGCATTCCCTTGGCTTTCATCGCTTGCCATCCTCTAGAACATATCCCGTTCCCCACACCGTTTTGATATATTGCGGTTTGTTGGGATTGACCTCTATTTTTTCGCGCAAATGACGAATATGTACGTTTAAGGTTCCATCTCCAGTAAAAGAGTCACCCCACACCTTGGCGAACAGCTCTTCCTTGGACACCACCCGGTTTTTATTTTGTGCCAAATAGCAGAGCAGCCTGTATTCCAGCGTTTTGAATTTGATCTCTGCACCGTTCACGCGAACACGGGAAAGCATACAGTCGATCTGGACCTGACCGAACTCCAGCATTTCTGCCGGACTGTGTTTTCCATATCTTTTGAGCACAGCTTTAACCTTGGCTAGCAATATGCTGAGCGTATACGGCTTTTGGATGTAATCGTCTCCACCGATGTTAAGGGCAATCAGAATATCGTCATCGCTGGAGCGGGCACTGATGAACAGAATTGGAATCTGCGTAGTTTGCCTCAGCTTTTTGCACAGATCAAAGCCCGAGCTCTGACCCAGATTGATATCCAGAAGAATCAGGGAAGTTTCATTCTCCTGCAAAAAATGCTCGCACGCCTCCGCGCTGGTCACATAAGCCGATTGAACCTCGAACATATTAAAATACTCACATGTTGTTTCCGCAAGAATACTCTCGTCATCTACAATTAAACAATCATAGTTCATACATATTCTCCATTTGATCACCAGAATTAGAATCGATTCGTTCCACCCATAAGATACCATGAAAAAGGAGCGTGTGGTAATTTGCTTGCACCATCCATAATAGAAAGGTAAATGCCTTCATCACCTGGCACGAAAATAAACAAGCCGGCGCAGGAACAGCATCCCATGCCATTAACAAACACAACAATAACAAAGGACCGTTCAGCAGCCGTAAAGACTATGTGATTTTCGATAAGATTTTATCGTTTGAAGTAAACGAGTATTCGATAAAGTAGTGCAAAAAAAGCCGTGGGAACTATCCTGCGGCTTTTCTCATATGTCTTTTTTAAAGAGATGTTAATCTCCTTGTTAAGTGAAAAATATGGTAAGATAGTTAGGCAATAGAATGGCTTTATGGGCGGTCGGCTAATCTCCCGGAAGGGAGGTGAAGCCTGTGAGCGTATACGAAGCACTATCCGTTATGTTCCAATTTGGACTTTGGATATTCGCATTATTGACTTTTGTCGTAATGCTGCTGATATACATGCACAAAAAGAAATAGACCGCCCTCACTAAAGGTACGCGGTCTATTCGTGACACCTAATTAAAGCCTGCCGCCCTTAAAAGCGGCTATTGCACTGGAGTCGTGTTCACGCACGGCTCCTTTTCTATTTATATCTTATCATGATGGAAAATATACGTCTACTTTCTTTGGCATCTGTCCCCTACGGATCTTTTTCTGTATCGCTATAGCTATCGCTAAAAAAAGTTTGCATGATCTGCGTTCTCAGATTTCAGTAATATTGTGGTTTTTTGAAACTGCATGAAATACCTTAACTCGAAAAAGATTGCCAACCATCTGACCAGAAAAGGCGGACGGTTCTCGTGGGGTATCATGCGTTGTTAGAAGTTACGTTAGAAGAAAATTCAATTAAAAAAGCCCCGGATTGCTCGAGGCTTTAATAATAAACTTTATCGGGTTTATCCCACAACATACGCATTCGCATCAGTTTAAATTTATCTTCGATGTATGCTTACTCTCCCTGAGTAACGCTGCTTTCCGAAAACGTGAGCCGCACGAGTGAAGCTTGGTCTTGGGCGTTGAGAGGAAGACCGGGGCGATTCGCTGCCACCGAGGTCTAACTATAGTTATAAGTTCTTTTTAGAATAGATGCGTATAGATACAGTCATAGATATTAGGCCTATTACCAACGCCAGTAAAAAAGGAAACAAATCTTGAACGATTTTCGGAAAAGGAAGCATCATTTGGAAACTAATATTATTGGCTTGCACTACCTTTATTATGAAGGGAAATACAAACGGTGTTATAAAAATAAAAAACATGAATATATATTTGGATTTTTCATAACCGAAGTAGTATTGAACCGGTATAATTGCCCCAAAAATAATAGATAAGATTAATAATGATAATCCAGATTCCGAAATGCTTAGCATCTCTATCTTTCCCGCAATAAGTAAGGCAGTAATTGTGTATACGATATAACAGCACACAAAAATGGCCAATATAAATAAATACTTTGATTTTACCAATGCCTTGCGTGTATAAGGAGTTGCGCATAGGAGCGCAGAACCTTTGTATTTATATTCTAACATCGATACTGAATTGAACAGCAGATACTGAATATAAAGAGTGCTTAGAAAAAATGGAAAAAAACCTCCGCTTATAAAATCAACTTTAAAGGTCATAAAAATGGGAATCGCAAATGAAGCGATAAGCATCACTTTCATATATCTTTTCGAGAGTAGGAAATCCTTTTTTACAAGATGCAACAACATCTCAATTACCTCCTTACATAGCCCAACATAATATCTTCAATAGTCGGCTTTTCTATTAGCACATTGTTCATTTGCTGCCTTACGGCATGTTTGCTGTTTGTCAATCCTTCAAACCCATAATTGGTTTCGCGCAACGTTAAAAATAATTCTCTTGTTTGGTCATTAAGCGCCATTTTTTCTCCTTTTACTAAGCCATGCGTGTCAAGCAATACATCCTTTTCCTCACTCAATATGATTCTGCCCTTATCAATTAAAATCAGTACATCAGCTACTTTCTCGAGGTCAGAGGTAATATGGGAAGAAAAGAACACACCTTTTCCGCCATTCCCCATAAAGTCCAATAATATTTCCATCAATTCACTTCGTACCAGTGGATCAAGTCCGCTTGTTGGTTCATCCATAATCAATATGTCGGCATGATGGGAAAGCGCTAATGCTATGGCGTACTTCATGCGCATGCCTTTGGACAATGTAGAGATTTTCTGATTAAGTGGCAACCCAAAGTGTTCCATGTACTTATGAAAAACGGATTCTTCCCAATTTGAATAGGCAGGTGCAATAATGCTTTTCATTTCTGCCAGTGTCAATTCTTCATAGAAATATCCCTCATCAAATACGATGCCAATATGATTCTTTAGTTCCCGTTCATTCAGGTTCATGTCTTTGCCGAAAAATTCAATGCTTCCCGAATCCTTCAACACCAGCCCAAGGATTGTTTTTATAGTTGTGGTCTTACCGGCCCCATTTAAACCAATGAATCCAGTAATGCAACCTTCTAATAAAGAAAAGCTGACATCCTGCAAGCTAAAGGTACCCAAATCTTTTTTTAGTCCCTTAACCTCTAAAATCTTATTCATTTTCGCCCTCCTCAAACAGTAAGCCCATCATTGAAATCAATTCTTCTTTGCTAATCCCGAGCGAACAGGCCGCATTCCAAGCCTCGGTGAGCTTTACCTCGACCATATGCCGCCTTGATTCCAACAGAAGTTCCAGGTTTTCTTTTGCCACAAATGAGCCTTTGCCCGCTTTGGTTGTAATAAAACCCTCTGACTCAAGCTCGTCGTATACTCTTCGGGTTGTAAGAACGCTCACTCGCAGATCATTGGCTAGTGCCCTGATAGATGGAAGCAGTTCGCCCTCTTTCAATTCACCATAAAGTATCGCATCCTTTATTTGTTCTTTTATCTGCTGATATATAGGTGAATCGGATGTATTGGAAATAATAATTTTCATTTAACCTCCACCAAAATTACAACTGTGTATTTCATACATACACATCATATACAGATATTTCATCACTGTCAATAATACAACATCTGAGTTTATATTCAGGCAGAAAGGGTGCAACTGGACCAAAGCCGGAATGCTGCGTAGTCCTGTCTTTGTGGATTTTGTAGTATGAAGAGAACCGCGGGAGCTATCCTGCGGTGTTTTAATAAAAAAAATAACCTGCCATTATAACAGGTTACTCGTCTTCCACATATTCGATTAAACCTCAACGCCGCTGAATAAATTAAGCAGCAGGACACTCGGCAAAGAATTCTATGATATTGACTTTATCCACCCTAAGATCGTTCAAGAACGACTTGGCCACTCTTCGATACACGTAACACTTGATACCTATTCTCACGTTATTCCAAACTTGCAGGAAGCGGTACTGCGAAACGTTGGAGACTGGTATCACGGGAGGAAAAATTGAGAACGGAAGTTCGCTTTATCTGGATAAAGGTTAGAAGAATGTTAGAAGTTCATGTTTTTACACAAGAAAAGCGCGGCCCCCGGAATCCCGGAAGCCGCGCCGTTATCG
>NZ_ALKF01000152.1:0-40458 GCF_000283315.1 Paenibacillus sp. OSY-SE
TCCAATAGCCATCAACGATCACAACACAATAAAAAGGAACACCCCATCAGGTGCCCCCTCACCATACGCAACATCTCAATACCATCTCATAATTAGCGCACAATAACTGCCGTCCCGCTGACCGCGACCATTAACATGCCTTCACGCACGACCTCATAATCAACGTCAATGCCGACGACCGCATTCGCTCCTTTTTGCTTGGCCAAAACCTTCATTTCTTCCATGGCGATGTCACGCGCTTCCTTCAGCTTGCTTTCATATGCTCCGGAACGGCCGCCCACGATATCGCGCACGGAGGCCAAAATATCCCGCACCACATTGGCGCCCATAATCGCTTCACCTGCGACAACGTCAATGTATTCCACAATTTCTTTACCTTGTATCGTAGAAGTTGTCGTTATAATCATTTTGCCATTCCTCCAATAGTATAGACGTGGATTGAATCAAGTTGTTATACATTCCTCATATGAGCACAAGGTTGTATCCCGTATCTATAAGTATATTTTACTTGTTCCTGTCGTTTCATGTACATCGATTATGGTGACAAAACGGAGCCCGAACGTGACAATTCAGCAAGGTTAAGCCCTAACTGCAATCATCGCATGGCAGGCGTGCAAGCATGAAGCCGTATCGTCAGCATTTTTCCAGTCCGACACTTTCCCGTCTTCCTCTTCCCCACCTTTTTCGTGTTCTATAAAAATAAAGAAATAAGCCCCGGAAATAGATTCCGGGGCTTCGTCTGGTACGGTCAGGTGCATGGATGATACATGCTTCTTAGTAACCTTCACCCATAATAATCTCATTGGATGAAGCGGACAACACATTAATGGATGTAGTGCGCCCGTCTACGACAGACGAGATGAATACTCTATAAGCAGTGCCCGTTGTAAACGGGTTGCCGAATGCATCCGTATCATACAAACTAAACCATGCCTTGGTGTCGCCATTAACGCTCACCATCTTGGAAGCATTCGAGTTCGTCCGGTCCGCATCGGCCAGCGTGAAGCTGCTCGCGCTGCCGGAAGGAACGGCCATTACTTTATAGTAAGCGATGCCGCTCTCATTGCTTGGTTTGACAAAAGTGACACTAAAGTCGTTGTTGCCCTCTCTTTGAGCATATAAACCGCTAACCGCCTGCACGGATTGATCGGCGAGAGTGACATCTCCGGACGAGGATGACAGCGCATTGCCCGTGCCTGTTCTTCCATCGGCCACCGTCAAAATAAAGATACGGTACGATACGCCCTTCCTAATAGCGTCACCGAATACATCCCGAGTAGAATCGGTTAACTGCTGTCGGACATACCCGCCCTGCTTCGATACTCTCGTATAGTTAGAAGCGGAGACCCCATTGGCACTCGACAGGTTAAACGCATACGCTTGGTCAGACCGCACAGCCATGATGCGGTATTCAGCAACGTTCGATTCGTTGGAAGGCGCCATGAAGCTTACCTCGATATCACGTCCGCTGCCGTAGCTGCCCGTCACATTCGCCGTTACATTCGCCGCGGCGTCCACTGCAGTCGTGCCCCCAAGCGTAATCGCCGGGGATTGAGACGACAGAGCGTTGCTCGACTGGTTGCCCGTGCTTACGGACAATACGAATACACGGTAACTAATGCCGTTGCGAATCCGATCGCCATCAACGTCTCTGGCATCGGAAGCCAGAGTCTGGCCAAGGTTGCCGCCTGTTCTGTTCACGACTGTCGAATTCCAGCTGGACACATTATTCGCATCCGAAACGCTGAACCAGCCTGCCTTGTCGGCTTTCACAACCATGACGCGATAATGGTTAATGTTCGCTTCATCAGCGGCACGAGTGAACGTCACACGCAGGTCGCGGCCGTCGTTGTAGTCGTTCACATCGCTTGCCGACACGTTCGTTGCCGGATACACCGTTGAATTGTTCGATAACGTAATTGTGCCAGACGGGCTGGACAGCGCATTGTTATAGCTGCCTCGGCCTGCAGACATCACGAATACTTGGTAGCTCACGCCGTTTCTAATCGCCGATCCGTCCACATCTCTTGCATTGGAATTCAGCGCCAAGCTAATATTTCCTCCGGTCTTGCTCACGGCCGTATAATTATAGCTCGATACGTTGTTCGCCGCCGATAGATCGAAGCGGTTCGCATTGGATGCCTTCACGACCATGATGCGGTATTGGCTGATGTCCGATTCATCCGAAGCCCGGTTGAACGACACACGCAGGTCGCGGCCGTCGTTGTAGTCGCTCACGTCGCTGGCCGTTACATTCGTTACGCCGCTGACGATATTGTTGTTCGACAGCGTAATCGTATCCGAAGCGGTTGACAACGCATTGTTATAGGACCCCCCGCTATTGGACACCGCCATGACGAATAGGCGGTACGTTTCTCCGTTGCGGATAGAGGATCCATGCACATCCCGCATGCTGGAAGGAAGCGTAGTCGTGATGCTGTATCCGGTCTTAGACACGTCATGGTATCTGCCGTAAGATGCTTTGTTGGCTTCCGTCAGATCGAAGCTGTTGGCATCTTGGTATCTCACGGCAAAAATCCGGTAATAGCTTACTTTCGATTCGTCGGATGCCCGATTAAAGCTAATCTGTAAATCACGGCCATCTCCATAGTTGCCTACATCGCTGACCTTCGTAATGACAGGCAAGCCGACCGATTGACCCAATGTCATCGAGGCTGATCCTGAAGACAGCTTATTCGAGTACGAATTCGTATTGCTGACCGACAACACAAATACGGTATAAGGCACTCCATTGCGGATATAATCTCCCGAAGTGTCTCTTGCTGTCGAGCTTAGCGTCGATGTCAGCGTCGTGCCGCCCGATTTGTACACGGTCGAGTAGTTCTGGCTGGACACTCCGTTCGCTGAAGACGTATCGAATCGGTTCGCGTCTCTGGTCTTCACGACCATAATGCGGTAGTTCGAAATATTGTTGTCGTTTTGCGGTCTCGCAAAGCTTACATTCATGTCCCGCCCGTCGTTATAGTCCGCGACATCGCGCACTTGAACATTGCTCGCCGCCGACACGCCGTTGTCAGACAGCGAAATCTGCGAGGACGGATAAGAAAGCGCCATCTGGCTGCTTCTCTTGCCAACCGTCACCACGTACACGTTGTACGTTTGGTTGTTGCGGATATAATCCCCGTCCACGTCGCGCGCGCGGGAATCCAGCCGCACGCTCGGATCATCGCCTTGCGGATAAGCCGTCGTATAATTGTTGGAAGACACGGAGCGAGCCTTCGACAAATTAAAGGAAGACGAGCTCGACGATTTGACTACCATGATACGGTAGTGATCCACGTTGTATTCATACGGCGCTTTGGAGAAGCTGACATTCAAGTCGCTTCCATCTCCCTGTTGCCCGATTACTTTCGCGTATACGTTGGATACTCCGCTTACATCATCTGAATTATTTGGTCTGTCAGGTCTATCCGGAGTGCTTGGTCGGTCCGGAGTCGTAATTGTAACCGTTTTGCCTCTCTCGTTCCAGCTCACCAAGGCGCCCAATGCCTCACTGACGAAGCGGACAGGCACCATCGTTCTGCCTCTCAGCGTGTTGGCCGGCACATCCAAGCTTACGTTCATATTGTCGATGGTCGCCGACTTGGAGCCAAGCTTCAGCACAACGGTCGTGCCGTCCTTGCTGCCGGTCACCGTTCTCGTTCTCGAGTTATAAGATACTCTTGCGCCCAATGATTCAAAAATGGCGCGCATAGGCAGCAATACCCGTCCGCTAGACTGCACGGGCGGTTGATCCATCGCCAGCTTCGATCCGTCAACATAGACGGAAATGGCGGCTGCCGCATTCAATTGTGTGGTCGGCAGTATTAAAGAAAATACCAGTGACATTGCCACAATTCCAGATAATAACTTTCTCACGTGTTCATCCTCCCAGTTTACTTTCATCTTTCCATAAGAAAATTTTCCCTTCATAATTAGACGTACGAGAGCAGGAAAATGTTGCGTATTTTCTGAATAAATTGTGGCAAATTCACGGCGGATTTCTTAACCATATCTTAAGGAGACGGCCTGGGCTTCGATGAATGCTGCAGCGACACTCCCTTGAGGCGGCATAACTGCGCATATTTTCGGTTCTTATGCAGCTTGACCAGAGCGCTGTGAAAAAGGGTTGGCGCATGTTGGGCGGAGGCGGGCTTCTCCGCCTGCACGCTTCGGCTCATATCGCTGCGCGCAGCGGCGAAACCTCAACGCAAAAAAACCGGCCCATGGGCCGGGGATCGAATTCAATTATATTCTTTCGGAATCTTGCTTATCTTTCAAACTCAGCAATGATTCGAATTGTATACATATGTCCCGTTCTCGGAAATTCGCAGCGAACAGACGCCTTTCGCTTTTAGCTTGAGGTGCCCATTCTGGCCGTGCTAACCTTTATTTCAGTAAATGTAAGTATTCGCCCCCACTCTGGCAACGATGGCGTTTACTGAATACTTATTTTGTACTGCCAAAGGATTTCCCCTTACAGATAATTTTTGCAATGATTGAAAATCCGGATGAAGCACACGTTCGGACAGGTAAGCCGATGTCATACTGCCTGGTTTTCTTTTGCTATTAAGAGCCGAAATGATTCCCTCCGACGTTTCTATCCCTATTCCGTGTCCATAATACTGGTCATTGGCCAGCATGACGGTATTCTCCCCTTGCCATTCCGGCGTCTCGGGAAGATGGTCAGGATTTTCGAAATAAAGTATATCCCCTAAATAAGCTTCATTTTTATTATTGACTGAAATTAGCCGCAGGTTGCTGTCAACATTCCAACCCCATAAGAACAGCTCTGTAAAATAAGTATTGAATGCTTCCTTATGGATAGCATCGAATACTGCCTTGTACAAAATAATGACCACTGCAGTCGCACATTCGAACGCATAGAGATACCCGTTTTGAAAAATATCGTTTATCCCATCAGACGGTAACACGCCACTCTTCAATCCGAAACCTCCATTTTTTGTGCGAGACCAATACCGCTTATTGCATTGGGAGCCTTTAAACGTGGCGAATCTTACACCACTGGCATCTAAATCCGTGGCCGATTTCACAATTTTAGATCTCATTTTCAACTCGAACTCCAAAGCTTCAGGAGAGTCATATCGATATATGACTGGACTTGCCTTCTTCTTTTGCAATATTTCTCTTTCTACATCCGACAGCGTTACCTTATTTACTTGTTCTACATCACTGTCCGAAATAATTATCACTGATTATCCTCCAACTGATGTATGTTCATAGTATAGGTTAGTGTACGTGTGTCATTTTATTTTGGTGCATCATAGGGCTGCATGCATACATATCGGTCCAACCTCTGCTTCTTGCCATTACATCACTCCGATAATAAGTCCTGCTATCAAGTAAGAAATCAAATGATATCCGGCGGTGATCAGATACAATCCTAACTTTCTGCCTTCAAATAAGTAGTTCATCCCGATCTTAAGGGAAATGCTGATCCCGACTAGAAGACCGATGGTCATCCCGGATGCAATCGTGGGTTCCCCAGCCAACGAGACGAGCCAAGCTAGAATAAATGCTCCACCTAATGCGGTCAGAGCCGTCAGCACATATGTCGCAGCCCCTCCCGACAGGTCCTCCATGTTCACATTCAGACGTTTGGCCCACGCATTTCCGAATAACAGCGGCGAATACCATAAAAACCCGAGCACCATAGTGGCTGCCGTGGCCAGAAGCACCGCCCAAATATTAATTTGACTCAAATCTAACATTGTTATCCCCCTCTGTAATAGAAAGACTCTGCGTCTTGCTATAATCATATTTTCTCTTTTTCAGGGGAAAAGTAAACCTAAATGTGTGGACGGGAGCAGACGCAAAAAAGACGACAGTGATAAGCTGTCGCCTTTGCAGAATTCGATTTATTTTACGTAGTAATGAAGCGGATACGTACGATATTGGGCCGGTGCCATTTTTTCGGTTGTGTAGAAGCCTGCTGGAGCTTGAAGCAAATCTGGAATCCGGTTGACGACCGTCGCGCATGTAAGCTCCACCGTTGCCGGGCAAGAGATGTTGACCTCCGTTTTCGGTTCGCCTTTGATAACCCAGTCGTTGTGATCCACTTCGTCCTCGGCATATACTTTACCGATACATTCCGTTACGATAACTGGACCTTGATGGGTGACAGTCGTGACGACGGCGGACATACCAGTGGCATCGCCTGCAGGAATTGTTTTGCCAAGCGTAGTTGAATGAAGATCTTGATTGTGTGTCATTGGAATCAATTGTTGATCCATTGACTTAATCGTCCATCCAAACTGTGAGCACAGCCACTCGTTGGCGTTTCTCATAAAGGACGGAAGATCATTGTTGCTCGCGATTTTCTCCTCGAATTCCTTAACCGTCAAGCCCGCACCATGAACTTCAGCAAGCGCGATGCCGTACTCTTCGACATTGTAGCTGGACATGCCTTCAATTCTAGTAATCTGATGCGTCGCTCCCGCCAATACCGTAATTAAATTGCCCCAGAACACGTCTTGGTAACCAGATCCGCTTAAGGTGCAATTGTTGTCTTTGGCAAGCCGGTCCAGACGGTTGGTCAGCGCCGGGGAGGTTGTCCATGGATAAAACGCCTCTTCGCACGTGCTAATCGCGTTCACGCCATAACGAGCCGCCAGCTCAAAAGCGCCATACGTATCTGTCAGCAAGCTTGTCGTCGAAATAATGCAAACCTGTGCATCGCATTCCTTGAATACTTGCTCGGCATCGGAACGGACAGGCACATTCAACTTCACGCCCAAGCCTGCAACCTCACCCACATCTTTGCCGACGACGTTCGGATTCACGTCGATCGCCCCTACGATTTCCGCACCTTTTTCATACAGATATCTCAGAAAAAACTGTCCCATCTTACCGCAGCCGTATTGAATGACTCTAATTTTTTCCTTCATGTGGACAACCTCCTATATTGTTATAAATTTCACAAACTATTATGCAATCGATTCTTGGGAGCTCCTATGTCCTTATCATAAACTCTATAGTTACTATAGAGTCAATCCCTTTTGATAGGAACTTGTAATTTCATAAACATATTCCGCTCGTCATGATGAAATATCGGCAGCTCCACCACCACTTCACAAATGTAATCCCCAATCACTTCGTAGCCATGCTCTTGAACATAGTCGAACAACTTGCCCGCGTACTCACGTTCATGAAAGAAACTATCGCAATAGATGCTCAAGTAGTCGTATTCCGGGATGATTTCAACACCTGCTTGCATCTCAAAGTCGGGATCTACGAACAAAAAAACTTCTGTCGATACGAATTGTCCCCGTTCAATCGCTTCTTGACGGATAATGGAGCCGACATTGCAAAAATAAGCCATCGGCAAATGGTTGACGATCGCCTGTGCGCGCAACTCCCGCAGTATGTATTCGTACGTCTCCAACGTATTTTCATAAATATTAACCTTGCTGTCGTAGCAATAAATTTTGCGTGCCGGAACACGCTGCAGAACGATATGTCCGTCACCCGGGGCGTTCATATAGGTATCGTAATTTTTGATGCTGACATGGACCGCCTTTTTCATCTGATCCAGTTCCTTCATCTTGCGCTCGATGAGAACCGCTTGTTGCCGCAGCATCTCAGGGATAGATTCGACATCCTCGGTGTCGAACCAAGCTTTAATGTTGTCCAACGACATGCCCAAATACTTCATATAGTTGATCATATCTAGTCTGGCGCATTGTTTAATCGCATAGTAGCGATAACCGGTACTCTCTTCTACGTACTCAGGCTTTAGCAGACCCAGCTTGTCGTAATAGCGCAGCGTTTGGACAGAAGTGTGGTTCAATTCTGCCATTCGGCCGATCGATAGTTTATCCATGACGAGGATACCCCCTCTCGATTAATGCGATACATCCGCCTAATCCTATACGTTGTGGGTGCTGATAGGGTGTTGCCTGAGAAAATCAATAACAAGCTCGTTAATCCGTTGTTTCTGTTCGATACTTAAGAAATGCCCTGCCCTAGGGATGGTTGCGATTGTGACATCGGGAATGAGGCTCGCCTTCGCTTGAACCGTCTTGATGGAATGGCGGTAAATGACTTCGTCTTCCCCGACCACGAATAAGGTAGGGACTGGAAGCTGCGATAGCTCACCCTCTGTGAATTCGGTAGGAAGCAGCCCGAGTCGAGGGGCGCAGCTCTGGTAGCACGCTGCAAGGAGCGCTCTGTAGGACTCAGGCAGCAGCTCCAGGCTATTATGCTTCGACATGCACCACTTGAATGCGCGATCAATAAACCACTGTGTTGGGAACATCACAGCAGGGAACATCTTTACATAGAACATCCTTGGCAGCGGCGCAAAGGAGCCGGCAGGTGCCAGCAGCCCCAGCGAACGTACCCGCAACGGATGCGCTACCGTATAATTCAAAGACAAAAAACCGCCCATGGAATGCCCCAATAAATGAAACGCGCCCAATTGCAGCTCCCCGACCAGCTCCAACAGCCATTGCGCTGCTGCTGCTCTGCTTGATAGCGGCTTGACGAGCGTGCTTTTGCCAAAGTCTCCAGGGATTTCAATGCAATGAACATAATAGTCCTTGGACCATTCGGCAATGTTTGCACTCCACATGAGAGAAGTCGCGGTCATTCCGTGAATGAGCAGCAGAGGCGGATTCGACTTATTGCCGCATTTGATCATATGAGTAGTTCCGAAGTCAGTTGTAACAAAGCAGGATTCGTAAGAAACTGGCCACTCGCTCAGCGCTTGGTCATAAGCAGCTGTAAAGTGCGCTCGCATACTATCGCTTCTAAATATGGATGAAACCTTCATATCCATCAACTCACTCCTTTACAGACGAAGTATTAATGAAAGCTCTTAAGATTTGATCTACTTGCGGAAAGCGTTCCAACGACGGATAGGTTAACCGGGTAAACACAACACCGTTCAGCATCGAAGTGTACATAAGAGCTTGCTGTGATGGATCCGCCTTGATGAATTCCCCATGCTTCTGACCTTGCTGGAACAGATGCGTGAGCAACTTCAGGCTCTTGGCCGAATATTCGGCTGAGATCGCTGATGCCTGCTCCGGGACCGTCTTGGACGTATTGGTTTGCAGCGCGATCAGAAAGAAATAACCGCTCTCCCGGGTGTGAGCAAGAATCTCTTCCGTCATTGCCTTTAGACGTTCATAAGGACTTCCATTGCTGTTCACAGCCTGATGAATCGTGTTATAGGAAGTAGTAAATGCCGTCTTTGCTAACTCCATATATATATCTTCCTTGGAAGAAAAATAATGATAAATCAAGCCGTGGCTTAGCTGAGCTTCCCCTACAATATCGCTGACTTTCGTGCCTGCATAGCCCCGCTCTCCAAATACTTTCGCCCCGGCTGCCAGCAGCTGCTGTTTGCGTTTATCACGAATTTGCTGATTCTGTTCATCCACTCTGGGCGACATGGTGTTCATCCTCCTTGACAGAAGTGTTCTTCATAAGGCAATCGTAATTAACTTTGATTAATTAGTCAATCAAAAATATGATTTAAAAAAGCACATCTTCTAAAAAAATACGCAAGACGGCTATTTTTACAGTTGATATTTGATATTCACGAACGGATGTTCTATAATACTGGAAAACATTGCGTTTTAATCTAAACGAAACGTTTCCAATAGTTGCAGAGGAGCTGAACGAAATGTCGGATACGTGCGTCTACGACAAGGCTAAATATCATTACGACGGTGATTTTCCCGCAGATTTGCCTAACGAGCAAGCATTTGTCCATACTGGTTTGTTTTTAGGATGGATGATAGAGCATGGGTTATACAGCATTGATTTCGAGGAAGATGCTGAAGAAGATATTGCGGCTTTCAAGCAAAGGCAACTAACCGGAACACAGATTTATATGAACTGGGACGGGGTTCTGGCCGATGATATGTTAAGCGATGAGGGAAATCGATTTGCAACGGTTTATTTTGATTTTGAGAATGGCACCTATTTAGAAGACTATCAAGATACATTTTCGGATGCCCCTACTCTCTATCATGTAGAGGATACGTGGGACAATTATTTTCAGTTGAAAGAAGTAATCGATCAACGGTTTATGGACTGGAAAAACACGAACGCGAAGTAAGGCGGACTTCACGGCAGAGACATCGCTGAGCATGAAGCCCATGTCAACCTATGATCAAGCAGGCCTATTCGTAATGGTGTCGGATACATGTTGGTTGAAGACATCGCTTAAATATATACCGGACGGCCCATCACACTTGGGAGCGGTCGTCACGAATTATGGATATTCGGACTGGTCCACTCGGAATTACCAGAATGCATATGTCACGGAACCTCTGGCATTCCGAGTCGAGCGCAAGAACGGCGATTATACCGTATCGGCCAAGACGCAGGGTAACCCTGATGAGTGGGAACAGATCCGAATCGCTCATCTGCATGAAGACCAGCATCCACAACCCGTCAAAGTAGGTATCTATTGCTGCAGCCCGACCCCGAATGGCGGTTTCGAGACGCGCTTTCATTCTTTTTCCATTGAGAAAAGATAACTTGTTGTATCACAAGCATATAGGACTCCAACACCCGGCCGCATGCGGTCGGGTGCTTACCTATTCAGCGCGATGAACGGAAAGAAAGCGATTCTCCGTCGGCAGGCACGAGTATATGAGAGGAGAGCCCCTTGTCTGCAATGTAGCTTTTCAATTCCTCTCTTGTTAACAAGCAATGATTGACAGATTCCATATGAGACACAATAATGGTCGCTTGCGGGGCTTCCATATGCGTCCGATAGACATCTTCCTTCGTCATCGTAATAGGATCGCCCTCTAGGAACTGGGCTGCGCCTGCATTTACGACAATCACTTCAGGCCGGTACGCGTCAATCGCTGCGTGAACATCGTCGCACCATATGGTATCGCCTGCAATATAGAGGGTCGGTTCATCTGCATGGGAAAAGGCCACTCCCGATACTTCGCCCATTAGGTTGCCGATCTCGCCTAACCCGTGCTTTCCAGACGTCCGATGCAGCCGAATTTCCCCAATCTCGGATTTGCTATTCAACCATTCCACGTTATGAAATCCCGCTTCCTCTATGACCTTCGCATCTTTTTCGGACTGCGCAATCATTCTCATATCCTTCGGCAGCGCCTCGATAGCGGCCGCATCGAAATGATCTGGGTGCAGGTGGGTTACAATAACCGCATCGGCTTGTATAATATCATCCACAGGGATCGGCAGCTCGACCGTCGGATTCCATTGTTCTTGATTCGGGGTGTTTGGAAACGGTGGATATGCCCCCTGCCGCGCTAGAAATGGATCGATTAAAAAGGTCATGCCACCATAATTCAACACGATAGTGGCATTGCGTATTTGTCTAATCTGCACGGTCAATTCCTCCTTTAAGTATCTTCTCCTATAGGATAATATGTAAGCAATAACACGGAACATAGATCAAATCATGAATAATGTACGGTTTACTTGAAAAATGAAAGAGGTTGTAGGAATGCTGGATAACACGGACAGACGAATTGTGGAAGAGCTATTGCAGAATGGCCGCATGTCGATGAAGGAATTGGGGCAAAAAATTCACATGACCGGTCAGGCGACCGCCAACCGCTTGCTCAAGCTAGAGGAAGAAGGGGTAATCGAAGGATATACCATTCGGCTGAATCACGCCAAAGCAGGGAATCCCGTCCATACCTTTATCAATATTTATACAAAGGAATTCAATCACCGTCCCTTTCTATCGTTTATCGAGACACAACGTTCTTATTTGGTGAACAACTTCAAAATTAGCGGCGAGGGCTGCTATCTGCTAGAGTGCAGGTTTCCGTCTAATGAGGAATTGGATCTGTTCCTGAGTGAATTAAATAAATATGTGAACTATAAATTGTCTATTGTAATTAATAAGAAAAACTAAACATGAGCGAAATGTAAATAGAGCACCTGGCATGGTGCTCTTATAGTTATTTTCTTCCATAATCGGCTTTAATTTCTCCCCAGTCTTGGGTCTCCCACTTTAATACCTTGTTGTCATAGCTATTGGTCTGCAGCCATTTCAGGGCTCGGTCCACCAGATCCCATACTTCTTTTGTGGATTCATTCCGCTCTAATGTCGTAGCCACTTTCTTCTCTCTCACCCATTTCAAAGCGGTTCTGGAGTCGCTATATACGGTCTGAGTGCTGCCCTGCTTCTTCAAGTAAGCCAAGGAATGGACGATAGCTAAAAACTCACCTAAATTATTCGTACCGTTCGGAATGGGACCACGGGAAAATATGACCTCGCCGGTTTGCGTATTCACGCCTCTATATTCAATCGGCCCCGGGTTCCCCTGCGTTCCTACATCAACTGAAATGCTATCGTAATCAATCGTTTCTTTGGACTTGGGTGAGGCGGGTTGAGTCTGTTTCTTAGCGGACCCCTTCTGGCCCCAATGCTTGGTCCAACCTTCCCGATAGGCTTGTTCCGCCTCCGCTTTAGAAGGATAGGATTTATACTTCGCATCCTTGCGTCCGTCCACTTGCTCTTTACATTCTGTCCAATTCGTATAAATGCCTGGCCGATTGCCGACCCATACGACATAGTACTTTTGTTTTGCCATTTACCTATCTCCCTCTTCCTCCGCACTTTCACTACTTATCTTCTATATACTTACATATCAAATGATATTACGTCCACCCCCAAGAGAAGCCGTCTCTGTCCCATGCTATTTTACCGCCATGCAGCTTGCGAAATGCTTTCTTCACTTCTTTGGAAAGCGACGCATTTCCATTTTCATTCACAAACACAAACTCTTCTCCGAAATGCGATTTTACATAAGCGATCACATCGCTTTGATAGACAATTCCTTTGAATTTAATTTCTGCTACCATCCATTCGGCAACCTGTTGCGCTGTTATTTCCATGTGGATCCCACTCCTTATTCTTCTATTCAAAAGTATGTACGCAAAGAGCCGACCTCATGCGGTCGGCTCTTTCATGTGTGATGTAGGCGAACCTTGCTGTGTAAAATGAATTCGCCGCAGCGTGATGTCCCAGAGCTTATGCCTTTCGCACGATTTCATCTATTTCACTCTTCAACAAAAGGTACCTATGAACACTCCTCATAATTGGAACCTTGGTCAAATTATTTTTATCCACATATATTTTCATGAGATCTTTAGTGAGACCTAACTTCTTTCCCGCTTCCATAACTGTTAATACAACTTCGTTACTTGTAGCATTAAAAGTTTTCTTCACCTTTTGGTTCCAGTCTTCAAATTCATGCATCTACGGGCAACCTTTCTCATCCTTAGTTGTTCAGAATACCTTAATTGTATCATGAACCTACGTAAATGCATAAAATTCGCTTTTAACAGTGTGATGTAAGCCTATCCATCGATGACGTAGTTATAAACTCACCACGAGTATCCTTACGGTTCAAAAATTAAGATCATAAAAATAAAAACCGCCAATACAAGACATAGTGGTGAAAATAACATCGTATCCCATCTAGCGAAAGGGGTCCCCTTCTTCTTTTTAAAAAAGCCGACCCAGCGAAATTCGCCGATGGACCGCAATAAAAAAACAAGTCCGATGCTCCACCCGCCCCAGCGATACATCCATTCAGGCAAGACAGCTAACGCTCCTCCCGAGAGCCCGATGATGATAACAGACGCGAACGCCAATAACAAGGCAACTGCAAAAGTCGAGAATGTCCTTGGAGTAAACAACGGCCTGCTTCCGTCATAAGGTATAGCGGCAGCCTTGCCCCATTCCCCCCCGAACATCCAATACACATGCAAGATGCTTAACCCCATGAAGACGCAGCCTACAAAAATAGATAATGCACTTGTCATCCGGACACCTCCCTCGTTTCAATTTTGGTTTGCCACAACAGATCGACCAACTTGGCGGTGTCATCCAAATGTTCACGATGTTTATTTCTTTCATACCAGCCTAAGTAGAAGTGATACATAACAAACGCTTTTTGTTGGGCGGATTTTTCAGATAGCCCTCTTGCCTGCAAAAGAGAGATCATGAAATCAACCCTTTTGTTTTCTATCGTGTCTAGCAATTGTTGATATCGTTCGTTTTCTTGCCCTAGCCTCCGCAAATAAAAAACAAAGTCACCCGCTGATGTTGTAGAAAACATCGCTGTCAACAGTTTTTTAATCTGGTTGTCAATGTTCCCTTCTGTAAGGGTATGATCGATCACTTCATGAGTTGCTCGCTTCACCCAGTCGTCTACGACGCATGTAATGAACTCTTCCCGATTGCCGAAGTACCAATAGAAGCTGCTTTTGCTGCAGCCTAACTCCCTCGCCATTTTTTCAATCAAGAGAGCCTCACTTCCCCCGATTGAAAAGTATTTCTGGCCTTTCTGGATCCACTCTTCCTTCGTCACCACGATTTTGGGCATCGACCTCTCCTTTCTGTACGGTGTCGTACAGATAATATATGATCAGTATACCGCCGTGATTAGATTCCCGCAATGGTTATGTACGCAATCGTCTAGAAATGATTATATTTATAAAAAACAGTTCACCATCTACACTCAAAATAACCAACCCCCATTGAATGAGGATTGGTTATTTTACATTATTCACTATGTGCTTAAGGCCTGGCTTTACCAGCCAAAGTCTAGCGTGTTCCGGTTTCGGCCAGCGTCTTGATGTTGCTTAATATCATCCACCAATGCGCTTCCGCATTTTTATACGAAGGATGCTCGGCTGTCCACTGGGTTCCTTCCGGCGACACGAACGTATCGAACGAACAACTGTCCTAACGCAAGCAAAGGCTGGGGCCCCCTCTCGCTAGAGGAAGCATCAGCCCTCGAATTTACACTTCAATGTCGGCGATATTGAGAATAACAGGGCAATGATCGCTGCCTAAAATACTTGAATCGATTTGCGCATCGATTAATAAGGAATTCAGTCTTGAAGAGACAAGGAAATAATCAATTCTCCAGCCAATATTCCGCTCCCTCACCTTGGGCATGTAAGACCACCACGAATAGGCATCTGTCTTCTGAGGATAGAAATGCCGGAACGTATCGGTAAATCCAGCGTCCAGCAATCGGGTCATCTTCTCACGCTCTTCCGGAGTAAACCCGGAATTGTTCCAGTTGGACTTCGGATTCTTCAAGTCGATCTCTTGGTGGGCCACATTCATATCCCCGCACATAATGACAGGCTTACATGCATCCAACTGCTGAACGTAATGTCTGAACCGTTCTTCCCATTCTAGCCGTTCTTCCAACCGGGACAGATCTCGCTTGGAATTGGGCGTATATACATTCACGAGATAGAAGGACTCGAACTCGAGCGTGATGATCCGCCCCTCAGGCTCTTCATCTTCTTCTATCCCATATCGTACCGATACAGGCTTTATTTTAGTGAAAACCGCTGTCCCCGAGTACCCCTTCTTCAGCGCATAATTCCAATACAGCTCATATTCATCGCCAAGCTCCATGGCAATTTGGCCTTCCTGCAGCTTCGTCTCCTGCACGCAAAATATATCTGCTTCCGTCTCCCGGAAGTAGTCATTAAATCCTTTGTTCACACACGCCCTTAGGCCGTTCACATTCCAGGATACCAGCTTCATTCGCGTCTATCTCCTTGCTGTATACTATTCTTTAATCTAGTGTAACATAGCTGAACGATAGACTGGGAGGCTCTCTCGTGATGCTATTGTTTCCAATGATTTGACCTATTGTACAGAACCCGGTTAAGGCCGAGTATCGAGAGAATCATATGCTACCACGATGGGGAGAGAAGCATCTTTTTTAGTAATGGTCTGACTATCAAAAATACTATAAGCACCGAAGAAAGTAATCCTACCGTCAAACTACTTACAAGACTACAAATACTACGTCAACATCAGACAAATCATAAATTGACTTTAACAGTAAATACTTGAACATGCGAACAGGGTCAATGGCATTACGACCGTTATCGAGACAGTGTTGTTCTTAAGCTCATCGTAAACAAAGGAAAAGTCAACTTGATCGTTAATTTGCCGCAACAAATTATCCTTCGTAACGACTAGGTTATAGATATCCCTACATGGATTTAAAATGATCGTTTGTTGGTTTTGAATCATCGGACTCACCCACTAAGTTTGATACCTTAATGATACAGAAAAAAAGGTACAGCCTCCTCATAAATTGAGGAACTATACCTTTTTCTTTAAGGGGACTTTTTCAGTGGCCTCCTTCATACGGCCGGGGTTTTCATGGTTAAGGCAATGGGGGAAATCAGATCCCATATATCATTTTTCTTCGTTGTGCCAAATAACAGCTAAGGTACCTTCACCGGCATGAACGGCAATGGCAGAGCTAATCTCTCCGATCACAATATCAAGACCTGGGAATTGGCTCAGGAGATCTTGCTTGAATGCCTCTGCTTTATTACGAACATTTCCATGCATAATTTGCAATTGTTGAATGTTGTTTTGATGATAAGCATGTTTGAATAGTTCAATCATTCGCAAGTAGGCTTTTTTCTCTGAACGCACTCTTTCAAATAGCTCAAATGCGCCGTCTGAATTAATCCGAATGATAGGTTTGATGCGGAGAAGTGAACCTACTAAATACTGGGTGCCTGTCATTCTCCCACCCTTATAGAACTGCTCTAGACTGCCTAACACAATGTAATTTTCCGACTTATCAGCCTCTTGTCGTAATTTGACCGCTATATCCTTGCAGTCGATCCCTTGTTCAGCAAGTTCTATCCCTTTGTAGAGTAACGTCGTGATAGCATAGGACATTGATTTAGAATCGATCACTTCGACCTGGAGCGGCACGGAATCTGAAGCTGATGTGCAACAGGCTAGTGTCCCGCTTAATTTGTCAGATACATGAATGGCAATAGCGCAGTCATAATCTATACTTAATTTCTCGAACAACTCTGTAAACTTACCGATAGGAGGCTGTGACGTTTTGGGGATGTCTTTCTCTTCCCGGATGCGTCGATACAATTCCTCAGTAGTCAGATCAATTCCATCGTCAAACACATTATTACCAAATACAATTCCTAACGGAATCACATACACGTCTGGGTTATTCTTTAAATCATCAGGAATATAGGCGGTGCTGTCTGTAATCCAAGCAATTTTCTTTGTCATTGAGTTCCCATTTCTGTTCATGTTATGAAGTCGACTAAAAATGTAAAATAATTTATTTTTATGCAAAAAAATAATCGCGTTTCCATCTTATATAAAAGTAAATAAACTCTACCTATATAAGTTAGATCTCTAAGCTTTTACAGAGGGTTTCGCTCATGTAACCATACTGGCCTTCATTATATCATCTACATTCATTTATATAAACGGGCCTCTGATCGAATAAATTAAAAAGACTATCATATTATATAAACTTCCTTCGTATTGCCATATTTAACGTTTAATTATTCGTTCGCTGGTATCTCCCTTCGGAGTATTCTCTTCTTCCCTGCACGCGAACGAGGGTACTTCTTTATCTATCCGCACATAGCTATCCCGGAACGATTACAGTATAATGTGGACATATTATTGCAGGTGTTTCACCTTAGGAAGCATAGGAGGTATTTACTTGAGTTGGAGTTCTGTTACAAAGACCTTATATGCAGTAGCTATTTTTCTTGTGATTCTTATCATCAGTCAAGTCTTTATAAAAGCAATTCTCAATTCGTTCGTGTCTTCTGATTATTTAGTAAATCTGCTTACATTGTTGACCTCTATTGGTTTCTCGTTTGTTGTAACCAGAAAGTTTCTTCTTAAACAAAAAAGGAAATATTCGCTGTGATATCCCGTTAACCTTATTGAGAGTCTTTACATTTAACCTCCAACCACTACGATAGAAAAGTCGATGACATGATCTATTGAGGACAGGGAGGGAACATATGAGATTATTTGAAATGCTTTTAGTTCTATCATGTTTTGCTTTACTGATAGACTTATTGTTTTTCAAAAGAATAGCCCCGAAAACAGGCATAGTTACATGCATAGCAAGCAGCGTTATATTAAGGCGTCCTAAAAAAACTACAAATATAAAGTTTCCAAAGGTGAAATTTCAATAAAGGCTTGGACAAGAGAAAACCTAACGGGAGGCATTCTTCCCGTTAGGTTATTTATTTTTGAGAGGCCGTGGCGTAGAGGCCATAAAGGTAGAGAACACTGATGGAAAGCGTCATAATTGCATCAGCTTCTAAACGATCTAAGAGATCGGTAACAGTCCACATGTTTATAAGCATAGAAAAGCAACATACAGTCGACTAATAAGGTGGGACTTTTGTTATAATCAGGGTAAGTTTGAGACCTAAAAGGTAAGTGTATACAGGAGAACCGGGAAGACAAACTATTCGATGCGCTCAATAAGATCTGAAAAACAAAATGTGCCACAACGTACAACAACTGCTGTGTGCTAGTGAACCTGATTCGGAATCATCCAGGTTAGGAATAGGAGTTGATTCAGCTTGAATCTCCATCATCTCAGTAAAAGCATTGACCCTGTTATTATAAATAGAGGCCGGGATTATGTCCTGGCTGGATATGTACGCTCCATTAAAAAAATCAAGGATGGACTGTATAGGGCGTTGGTGGAGGGTAGTGATCTCTATGAGGTTCTTGTAGAGCTTAGAGACAATGATGACGTTCTATCCGTCGAATGTGACTGCCCATTTGATTACGGTCCAACTTGCAAGCACCAGGCTGCAGTTCTGATTAAGCTAAGGGAAATGAGAGGAACAGCCAGAAGCCATTCGGCGAACCTGTCCTCACCCATATCCGTTCAGACCAAAACTCTGAAACAACTACTGGAAGCAGAGAGCAAAGACAGCCTGATTTCACTACTGCTCTACTTAGCCGTTGATTCCGAACAGATGGAAGAGCGAATCAGACTGTATCTGTCCGATGTCGATCATAACGATTCGATTGAGAGCTGCAGACATCTGATTCAGTCCTATATCGAAATATATGCCGACAAATATGGATTTGTCAGATGGGATAACGTTGAACGGGCTGTTGAGGGCGCCGAACACGTGGCTGAACAAGCCGCTTTAGCTTTCGTTGATGGCAAGCTGCTGCAGGCTGCAAAGATAAACATCTGCATCCTGGAGGAAATGATGGATTTGCTCCAGTCATCGGACGATTCTAACGGTACAATCGGCGGAATTATCGAGGAAAGTATAGAGCGCTTGGATGCCATTGCCCAATCAGGCGAGTTGTTGTTGTCCGGAGAAATGGAAATCCTGTTCGATTTGATAATGGGTGTTGCTATACAAAACCGTTTCGACGGATGGCCTGATTGGCGGGTAGATCTGTTTGCAGCAGCCTCATATTTAACCGCCTCCCCTGATCTGCGGGAGAAGTGGGAACAACACATTGAACGTATGAGTCAAAATACAGACGAAGATACTTGGAGCGGCGAGTACTTTACAGCTCGTATAGCCAAACTGCGTTATAACCAACTGCAAGAGCACGCCGGTGAGACGCAGGCCAACGATTATTTATACAGCCAGTTGCATTTTTCCGACTTCCGCAAGCAAGCCATACAGCTTGCACTGGATAACTGCCGCTATGATGAAGCTATACGTCTGGCGGAAGAGGGCGAAGCACAGGACCTTGAGAAGGGCTTGCCCGGCCTCGTTGGTCAGTGGAAGCAGCTCCGCTACGATGCATATCGCTTGTCAGGGGATGTGCAGAGGCAACGCGAGTTAGGCTTGGAACTGCTATGCTGCGGAGACCTTTCTTATTACACGTTCGTCAAAGCTGCCTATTCTTCCGCCGAGTGGCCGCTAGTCTATCACAACCTTTTAGAAACCTTGGAGAAAGGTAACTTCTGGCGGCAGGAATCAGTGTATACGCAAATTCTGGTGCAGGAACAGGAGCACGCACGTCTACTGCTCTATGTGAAACAACACCCTGAACAAGTTGAGACCTTCTGTCCTCTTCTGATAGAACATTATCCAAAGGATGTTATCCACATCTTCCAAAAGTATATTGAATGGAAGGCAGCCAACTCTTCTTCAAGAAAGCAGTATCAAGGGGTTTGTCAGGTCCTCAAGAGGTTTAAGAAAGCCGCCGGCCCTGCGGAGGCAGAACGTATTGTTCAGCTACTGCTGACACAGTACCCGAACAAGCCGGCCTTCAGGGATGAGTTAACGAAGCTCTAAACTGAAACTCATAATACAACTTCATTGCAAGATTAGAATCGTCAACTTCCCAATGCAAAAAGCCGACAGAACTTATGTATAATTGTTATAACAGTTGAATAGTATGATAAGGAGGGAAATACGATGGGCAAGGTGATTGAAATGGAACGAAAAGTAACAAAATTCGGAAATAGTCTAGGAATCACGATGACCGAAGCATTAAAACAAATTGGTCTTGACCTGGGAGATACGGTTCAAATCGATGTTAATCAGACTAGTGGAGAAATCGTGATCAAAAAGGCCAATAAAGTGACACTGCCAGCGGGAATTAGTGCTGATTTTATGGAAAGTCTTTCAGAAGTGATAAGTGAATATGATCAAACCTTAAAAGGATTAAAAGATAGATGACCGAAACCCGTTATTTGACAAGCCAAGAGGTCATTGCGATCAACATTGCCATGATACAGAAGTATAGTGAGGGGGAACAGATCGGCGTGAAAAGCCCCAGCCTGCTGGAGTCTGCAGTGTTCCGTCCTCAATCATCGGCCTTCGGAGAAGAAGCATACCCTTCTATTTACGAGAAGGCGGCAGCTTTGTTTGAATCTCTCAGTCAAAACCATCCCTTTTATAATGCCAACAAGCGCACCGCTTTTACTGCCCTGCTAATCTTTTTACGATATAATGGTTTTCGTTTTGTAATGAGCACCAAGGCAGCGGAAGATTTCACAGTAGACATGGTCAATCATAAATACACTTTTGATGAGTTGGTTACAACCATTCACAGAAATACGATTATCCACAAATAGTAAAACAAAAAGAGCACCGCTTGAGGTGCTCTTTTTGTTGGTGGAATGAATTATCAATAGTTATTCGCACGAGACCCTCGCTGCGTGATACTTAATTCGGTTTTAGTACTTGACCGAGACTGAACCATCCTTCGGGCTCATGACCGCGTGATTGTATGCTGACCGGAGGGATCTGTAACCAAGAAGCACGATAGCCAGAGCAAGCAATCCCGCCGCTATAGCCACGACAAACCCCGCCCGTGCGCCAAAGCCATCCACAACCCATCCCGCTGCAGCCGAGCCTAGAGCAACCCCGATACCCAAGCCTGTAATTGCCCAGGTCATTCCTTCCGTTACCTGGGATTCGGGAACGATTTTCTCCACCAACCCCATAGTGATGATCATAGTGGGAGCCACGGACATCCCAGCGAAGAAGACAGCGACTGCTAGCTTAGCAATGCTGTCCACGAAGAAGAGTGGAAGCATCGTAACGGCCGATACTGCAACGGCCCGCAAAAACTGACGGTGTGGCGGAGTACTCAGCCTAAGAGTGCCGTAAACCAGGCCGGCCAAGCATGAACCTACAGCGTAGACGGAAAGCACGATACTGGCGGCTACCGCATTTCCCTGATTCTCTGCAAAAGCTACACTCACTACGTCCACTGTGCCAAATATGGTGCCTATGGCAGCGAGCGTGAACACCAGCACCCTCAATGAACCAATCTTGATCACAGTTCCTTTACTGTTAGGGTTAAGCGGACGCACGGTTGGTTCGGTACTCTTTTGCATCGTGAACAGAAATACCCCTATCGTTAGAAAAACGCACGACAAAAGAGGACCCGCTTCGGGGAAGAGCATAACGCTTAAACCGACAGAAATGACCGGACCAATAATAAAGCAGAGTTCGTCAACAACTGACTCAAAGGAAAATGCGGTATGCAGCTTTGGGGAACCCCGATACAGCTCGGTCCAGCGCGCGCGTACCATGGCCGGCATACTGGGCATGCATCCGGCGAGTAACGCGAACAGGAATAGCGTCCAATCCGGTGCTTGATATCTTGTGCATAGCAGCAAGGAGACGACGGATACTACACTGATCCCTGTGGCTGGGAGCAGTACACGGGATTGCCCCAATCGGTCCACCATACGTGAAATTTGAGGGGCCATCAAAGCTGACGCCAACGCAAAGGTAGCTGCAACAGCACCAGCGAGCCAGTACTCGCCACGCAACTGAGACAACATGGTAACAACGCCAATTCCCAGCATGGATATAGGCATCCGAGCGACAAAGCCTGCCGCTGAGAACCCCTTTGCACCAGGGGCATCGAATATCTCACGATATGGATTAGGCATGATGCACCCCCGAATAAATGCAGATTGGAAATACATTCTTCATTCCTTTAACTCCCCTCATTTTGAATAGTAATTCATTCAGACCAGGATAAACGGCTGCGCCGTCCTTGTGCAACAAGGAGCATCGCGTTTGTCAACGTAGACCATAGATAAGATGTGAAAAACTTATACTATCCTATCAGCTGAATTATATTGACATACGTAATGTATGTGAATACTATATATACATACGATGCGTATGTCAATGTCCATTTTTATACCTCCAACTACTGAATTCCAAAGGACTTATTCTTTCGGATGTCGAACAATATTAAGCATAGGATTGGTTCCCAGCGAAGACAATTAACATAAAAAACGTATGTAAGCAGGAGGAAAAATGGCTCGAAAAGCACGATCGGAAATGATTGCAGAAACACGCGCCAAGTTGGTAAGTGCGGCAAGGCAAGCTTTTGGCACGATTGGGTATGCACACACATCCATGGATGACCTCACAGCTTCTGTGGGCCTAACGCGCGGCGCGCTTTATCATCACTTTGGCGACAAGAAAGGCTTATTGGAAGCTGTCGTCAAAGAAATCGATGCTGAAATGGATAGCAGATTGGGAAGGATCTCAGATGCAGCAGAAGGAAATTGGGAAGGCTTCGTTGGTCGTTGCCGCGCTTATCTTGCCATGGCTCTTGAGCCCGAAATCCAGCGAATCGTGCATAGAGACGCGCCTTCGGTACTGGGCAATGCTTATTCTCAATCATCTCAGTCGCACTGCCTAGCGACGATGGCTGATATGCTTCAGCAATTGATGCTGGATCGGATCATTGCAACGACGGACTCCGAAGCTTTAGCGCGGCTACTGAATGGGGGACTAATGGACACTGCTTTTTGGATCGCAAATTCCGAGGATGCCGAGGCTGGCTTGTCCAAAGCTTTACACAGCCTTTCACTTGTATTGAACGGCTTGCTTCTGGAGAAGGGTTTGTAGTGTAATGAAATGACTCTTCGCCGAGCTAAGCGGACCTACACATTGCCTATGTAGCTTCGTGTAATATTGGGAATGACAATCATGTTGTCACTGCTATATTTTATAAAAAGCTCGGTCACTGCCTCAATAAATGGATTGTAATTTGCATCTGTCGGCTTAGGAGCATAGGATGCTGACAAATTGCGTCCTACAAATCCCTCTAGATTAAACTCCAGATCGTGCCGAAAAACTTCATATTCATATTTGCCGTCTTTGAAAAAGTCCTTGTATATGTCAGGCGTTTCATCTATGCCTCCACTAAAGCCTTTAAACCCAGAGCACAGCTGTTTGCATACCTCCGCATTTTCATTTACTAAAAGGCTTGAAGAATCCCTGCTGTTCCATACAAGGGCTACATTTGAATTGGGTTTCAATATTCTCTGGCATTCCAATTTAAATTTATCTTTGTCAAACCAGTGAAATGCCTGCGCAACCGTTGCCAAATCAATACTGGAACTTTGAATACCGGTATTCTCGGCAGTCCCTTGTATCGAGATAAAACTTGAATAGCTGTTTAATGCTTTTTCTGCAATCGTTCTCATATCACGATTAGGCTCAACTGCAAACACTTTAAAGTTTCTGTCGAGTAGCTGTTGAGTAAAAACCCCCGTACCCGAACCTATATCTGCAATAATATGGTTGGAAGTTAATTGGTTGGATGAAATCAAATAATTCATATATTCTGTTGGATAATTCGGGCGATATTTCGAATAAGTATCTGCTTTACCGGTAAACTTGTTTGTTGTTTCCAAAGCATGTACCCCCTTCGCCTAATATAAATACCACGTGCTGATATCTCCATTACAGTGCTACCGAATCCTATCCATAAAAACCCGACCTCATATGGTCGGGTTTTTATGGTAGAAGGCCAGGGAATCGAACCTCAATCCGAAAATATCGCCACATAAGCTGCAAAGATTGTAGCGACACCCTAGAAACCTCTGAATTCAAATTAATCTTCAAGCTCAACGTTATGGTAAACTTGTTGAACATCTTCCAGATCTTCTAGCACATCAATCAGTTTCTCGAATTGAGCCTGAACGTCTTCTGCAAGCGTAACATAGCTCTGTGGAAGCATGGTCAGCTCCGCTACGGTAAATTCCGTGATGCCCTCATTCTTGAATGCCTCTTGAACAGCATGAAACTGATCAGGCTCAGCGTAAATAATGACCGCTTCATCCTCTTCCAAAATATCACGAACGTCTAAGTCCGCATTCATTAAGATCTCCAGCACTTCATCTGCTGTCTTGCCTTCCAGACCAATAACCGCCGTTTGATCAAACATATAATTTACAGATCCGCTCACTCCAAGGCTGCCGCCGTTCTTGTTAAATGCAGCACGCACCTCAGAAGCCGTACGGTTCACGTTATTCGTTAATGCGTCCACGATAACCATGGAGCCGTTAGGTCCGAAGCCTTCATAACGGAGTTCATCGTAGTTCTCATCTGAACCGCCCTTTGCCTTCTCAATCGCACGGTCAATGATCGCTTTTGGTACATTGTATGTTTTGGCACGCTCAACGACAAATTTCAAGGCTTGATTCGATTCCGGATTCGGCTCGCCTTGCTTCGCGACCACATAAATTTCTCTTCCGAACCTGGCATATATACGACTTGTATTAGTATCTTTGGATGCTTTCTTTTCCTTAATGTTGTTCCATTTACGCCCCATACTGTTTTCGCTCACTTTCCACAATAAATATGCATAATTACAATAATTATAGCTCTAAATAGCAGGCTTGAGCAAGCGTCCTATATGAGGGAAAAATACATATTTACACCTCGCGCAATAAGCCCCGTCGGTTGTAAGATAGGCCGTATAAGGGCGATTCGATATCTCCATTGACTCTGCTTGCGTCGCTTACTCCTAGATGACGTTCTTAGAGATTGGATATCGATGCCGTGCTCCATGCTCGTCCGCTCTGCTCCCTGCGTGCGGAACTAAACCCCTGTCCGAAGATAACACAACAAAGGCTTTTACAGGTGTAGCCACAATTTTGATGTCACCCCAAGATTATTTTATTTTGATAAAACCCGATAATAAACATATAAACGTCACAAGATAAGAAACAATGACAAAGCACAAAAATTATATAACAAGAATGATCAGATAGGGCACCTATTTATTCACCTAAAAATAGTAGGAAAAACCCGGTTGCCTTGGGCCCCCTATCATGGTGAACGCGCAGGTATCAAGCTGCATGTTACTCTGCAAGCGGGGAATCATCAGCCGTCGAATGTCGTGGAAACGGTCGGTTCTAAGCATGATGGACCGTGCTTATGGTAAGCTCGAACGATTGGATCGGTTTAAAGAAGAAGGACAGTCGTTCGTGGTTCGCTTGTGAGACAATGTTCATTTAGAAAAACCACGTGCCTTGCGCCGTCAGGCAGTTCCCGACTCGTCGGTTATCCGGGACATCAAAATTCTATCACGACATGTGGTACTGTCATTCGCTCGTTTTACACGTTTGCTTGATCTTGGGCAACTACCAGCCGAATGGCGGTTAATACTTTGTCACATTCTTCAAACGGACGGTCAGAACAGGCTTATTCTTGTTACATAATTTGGTTAATCAACAGGCGTGATCAGATAGTAATGTTTTAAATAATAATTTAATGGAATGAATACTAATCTAGGATGTGATTTTAATGAATAAAATAGGCTTCACTCAAAAACATCGTTCAACTAGATATTATAAGTTACGTGAATTGTTTAAAAAGGGACTTACTCTTGTCTTACCAATATTTCTAACATTAGTAATCATTGCTTGTCTATTTATCTTCCCTTCGCGTAAAGCTTGGATAATCGCCAATGGTTCACCTCAAGATCTAAATATTGTTAACTTTGAAGGAAGAATTGATAGCAAATCACATACAATATATTCCAAAAGTAGATTGAAAGGACTCATAATTAATCAACAACCCCTATTATTAAATGTGAATGGAGAAAATTTCAATCTAGAACCTGGAGATTTACATATACGATATGGTTATAACGATAAATATGCAGACCATTGGGATATTATCGAATCCAATTCTATATTTAAATTTGACATGCTTGATATAAATTCAAGTCATCTTTCTATCAATAAAGAGTTTTTTCTTCAGCGCCTAAATGAACTCCCTAGTATGTATACTTTAAATATCGAGGTAGATAAAGGTTATATATCTGCAGGTATAAATGAAAAGAATTTTAATTTGACTTTACGTGGAAATTTTGAAGTTTTTATAAAAGAAAAGAAATACAAGAATGCTGCCCCTTACTTTCAAATGAATTTTACCACTCTTGATCAACAACCTAGTTCACGTTTTCAGTTTCTGAACTTCGACAATCTGAAATTATTAATACCAACAATGAAAGGAGAGCTATTATTCACTGGAGAAGGTGATAAATCAACCTCATTTTTTGAAACTGGTAATTTGAAATTTAACCGAACTACTAGTGAACAACAATACAGTTTAGATGAAAAAATCTTTACAGTAGAACCTTACAATGAAGAAAAGCTCAAAATCGCATACTCGATGACTAGAAACAAAAACCAGTTAAAGATATACGGAAATACAGATAATGCCAGTTTAACAGGAAACAGTCTTTTTTCAACTTTTGATCAATGGTTATTTGAAAATATGTCAACCGTTATTGGAACACTAGTTGCATCATTGTTAGGTTTAATTATCGTTAAGAAAAAGTAATGCCTGACGAAGTCTTTCCTTCGAAGCATCTCTTTCGCTACCTTGCGCGCGGGCGAACCCGCTCAGGGGTTCAACTCCCTTTATTGCCTCCAACAAACACAAAAAGACGACCTCGTCCCATGCGAAAATGTGACAGCGTATCCCACTAAAGTTGAGCCCTTATCCCGGTACATGGCGATGCAGAGTAGGAGCACACTCACAGTTTCTTAGGCTGCGAAAGCTAAATAGTTAACTTCCCTGCTGCTTTTAATTTCGTGTTGAGTTCGCCATTCACATCAGAAATGAACGTGCCTAATTTTACATTAGAGGCTTCCATGATTTTTTGAGTCCATTTTTTTCTGCTGTTAAGTTACCAATTCTTTTTTTACGCAATCGGGTCAAATCTCGCAGTTCGCAGAGACCTTTCGATAGGACAAAGCCCTTTTCAATAAGACATAGCGGAGTAGTTTTTCAATCCATTCTGCATCAGTCACATCCGTTATTCGCCCCGGAACATTTACAACATTTACAAATAAACACGCCTGTCTTATTGACTTTATGTGATATGCAAATGAATAAACAATTGGATATTCAGATACAACATTTTATTGATTCAGGTTACTATGCTTACGTGAATACATAAAGTATATAACCGTACCAATACCAATCCATATAACAAATGAAACCCAAGTGATTAAGGGCAGACTAGATGCAAGGTAAAGACAAAGTAACGCACTAATGGCTGGCAGCACTGGCACGAACGGGACTCGGAATGAAGCCTTTAATTCAGGGAATTTCTTGCGCAGGACGATGATTGCGATGGATATTAAAGTAAACGCAGCTAATGTGCCCATGTTCACTAAATGTGCAAGTGTTGTTAGATCAATAAAACCTGCAATGCCTGCGGCAACGAACCCGGTTAACCACGTGTTAGCGAATGGAGTTTGGGTCTTTGCATTTACTTTTGAGAACTTTCTCGGTAATAATCCATCACGACTCATTGCGTAGGATAAACGAACTTGCGCATAGAGCAATGCAAGGATAACGGTTGTAATGCCAAATACCGCCCCAATTGAAATGATTCCAGCTATAGAGTTCTGCCCTACAGATTCTAATGCTAATGCAACAGGTGCACCAACATTTAACTTGGTATACGAAATCATCCCTGTTAATACCCCAGAAACGGTCATATATAAAATGGTGCAAATGAGCAAGGACGCTATAATCCCAATCGGCATCGTTTTTTTAGGATTCTTCACTTCTTCCGATGCCGTAGCGATAACATCGAACCCGATATAGGCAAAGAACACCGTAGCTGCACCTGTTATAATCCCATTAAATCCAAAGGGCACAAAAGGCACCCAGTTATCAGGTTTTACATACCAAATCCCCACAATAATAAATAGTAAGATAACAGCTAATTTTACAAAAACCATGATATTGTTAAACTTAATACTTTCCTTTACGCCTTTACTAACGAGTGCTGTGATGGACAATATGATCAGAACTGCTGGCAAATCAATGACTCCCCCTTTTCCTACACCGGGAGCGGAGGAGATAATGTCGGAAAATTGTATATGAAAGCCCGTGAGCAACGATTGAAAGTATGCAGACCAACCCGTAGCAACGGCAGAAATAGCCAGTACATATTCAAGCATGATATCCCATCCAATAAGGAAAGCAAACAATTCACCTAATGTTGCATACGTGAATGTGTACACACTTCCTGAGACAGGTACGGCTGAAGAAAACTCTGCATAACAGAATGCAGCGAGCGCACAGGCAATACCTGCTATAACAAATGATAACATGATCGCTGGTCCTGAAGATTCTGCCGCAACGACACCTGTAACAACAAAAATCCCAGTCCCGATCACGCAACCTACGCCAAGGAAGATTAAATCCATCAAAGACATCGCTCGTGCTAATTCTTTTTTCTCACTTTGAGCAAGCATGAGGTTCAGTGATTTTTTTCGGAAAAGCTGATTCAATTTTATTCCTCCTATGCAGTGGGCACACAAAAGACATATGACATATATAGTATTCCAACAATTGAAACATTCATTATTTTGCGCACCACTTCCATGCTGACATTCTTTTTAAGAATTTATCATAGGAAGAAATATGTTATTTGTGAGTTATATCACACTGAACATAATCCATTTATTGTATGATAACCCACTGTTAACCTCTAACCATAAATTATGAAGGTTCACATCCGAAATCAGTATTTTACGATATAAACTGAGGCTGAAAATGGACATCAGATGCATACAGCCTGACCTCTTGTGCACCATTAGAAAGGCTAACCATTCTTTCAAATTGCAACCCCAGTTTTTCAAGAAGTTTCGCAGAACTGTGATTGTTTAGAGATGTTATAGCCGCAATACGATTTAGGCCCAACACATTTTTTCCATACGCTATCGTTGCAGAAGCTGACTCATAGGCATATCCTTTCGCCCAGAACCTCGGAAGAAAAGCAAATCCAATATCCACATCTTCTAAAGAATCTCTCTTTATTAGCCCGCAGATCCCTATTGGGACACCATCCGCCTTTAGCTCAGTCAAGTACAGACCGAAACCCAATCGGGCATACATTTCAACCGGTCCCTTCAAAATATAGTTACGTGCATCTTCGACGGTTCTCACACCTTTATCGCCGATGAACTGCAACCACGAAGGATTATTCAAAAGCTCAAGCATAAACTCCGCATCGTCAGTTGATATCCGACGAAGGATTAGCCGATCTGTTTCAAGGACTTTCAAAGCAGTTGCCCCTTTTTTGAGGTTTAACGAACAACACCCTATGTAAATAAAGTATATACATAAGTTGGAAATGCGCCTACCCCCGTGGACAATATTAGAGGTTGGATACTAACAGTATGCTCGTTCGCTGACGTTTCCTTTGGAAGCATCTCCTTCGCCGCCTGCGCGCGGGCGAACCCCTGTCCGAAAATATCGCTACACAGGCATCTACGTATGTAGTCACAGTCTGGATGCCACCCCAGTATCACCCTGTCTTCAACTCTGATCCGATAAGTACTAATAATCCGCTCATATTGATGCAATAGTTGTTGTCAATGCCCACATTACCTGTACATGATTGCAATATAATATGTCTAAGATGCACTTTGAGGAAATACACGAGCAAAACAGTCGATCGTTAACATCGTTTTTTCATCAGACTATTTACGTTGTATATATGATTAAGAGTGGAGTTGGTGATATTCTTATGATCTATACAGCTCTTGGAGATTCCATTACATTTGGGGAAAATGCCTCTTCTTTGGCAAAGGCTTATCCCCGATTGGCCGTATCTGCTTTAAATTCGGACTCACGCAAGGTTCGTGGGTTTGTTCTGGCTCGGCCCGGTTGGAGCAGCTATGATCTATTGGATGCCATTATATGGCAGGGGTCCTCCGTAATCAGTCATTCCTCTGTTGTTTCTGTATGGATTGGAGGAGTGGATTTAGCCCACGCGGCACTAGCTTCAATTAGAACCAAGAAACAACTAGCTGTAAAGCACATTGTAACCAGCTATAGGCGTAATCTAAGTGCCATTTTTACTCAAGTAAAAAAAGGAAGCTGTGCTCAGATCATTTGCTGCACGCAATACAATCCGTTTCCGAACAGCCCTCTTTCAGTTGAGTCGATAGGCCAATTAAATCGTATGATAAACGAGCTGGCCCATAGTTATGATGTAACTGTAGCTCCCGCTCATAAGTGGTTTGAAGGAAAGCAGGCATATCTTATGTATGGATATCAAAATGGAAAGATTGAAGATGCGTTGAGCGGACATCTGCCCATCCATCCAAATGATCGGGGGCATCGAGTTATTGCAACGGGATTGGCCCCATATCTTATCCCACGCAAGTAGACCTAGAGGTCGTATCTCTATCTATCAGAAAAACCACTAAACATTAGGTTCAGTGGTTTTTTGATATCTCCATTTTACTTGCTGCCGAAGCCTATCCTCCGTCGACGATATTAGAGGTATGATATCAACGCCGTGCTCGTTCGCTGAGGATTTCCTTCGTAGCTTCTCTTTCGCTGCCTGCGCGCGGGCGAACCCTTGACAGGGGTTCAACTCCCTTTATCTCGCCTCCAATGCAAAAAGCCGACCTCGTGCGGTCGGCTTAATGATGGTGGAGGCGAACCGTGGAGCAACAAATCTACAATTCGCCGCAGCAAAGTAAGTTGTTTACCTTGATCCGTAGTTCCTTCGGATGTGAAGCGCCCAGTACCTTTCAATGTATAATCAAAGAATTTAAGAATAAGTTCATTCTCCGTTTCTATACAGTAATATTGGTCAATAGCTGCTTTTCCACCCTGCAGCATCTTTGCGAGCAGAGGAGAAAAAAGCGGTAAATCGGTGAGGCTTAAATGTTTTGCTCCTTGAAAATGAACGGTATATGCTTCCATGAAGTTTTTGTCAGCGATGTAGTTTGCCGCATAAGTAGAGTTACTTCCAAGCTGTTTCCAAACATCGTCAGAATAAATGTTAAGGATTGGGGTCATGTAAGCTTTGCCACTTGCCGCAAAATCACCAGTCTCATTGTTATAAGCAAGCTCGCTAAAAAACGGGGCATCAATATTGACAACCGCACTTACATCTTTACGGTCTCGGCCGATCCAAACGCTTGCCGCGCCGCCCATGGAGTGCCCGAAAACACCTATTTTATCTTTACTGATATGTTGATAAACAGGGGCTGTATCGTTTCGGGATTTTTCAATGATTGTATCAATGACAAAATTCATGTCGTCCGTTCGCAGTTTCATCCATTTTTGAATGAGCCCATATAACTGCTCCCTTGTGTAAATGCCCTCTTTGTTGACATTATCGACTTCCATCTTATAATCCGAATTGATTAAGGTAAACGACCCATCGTCTGAAACTGTATAAAAAGAATGATAAGGATGATCAATGGAACATACGACATACCCGTGGCTTGCAAGCTCCCTAAAAGTAGAAGCATTGCTTGTCTTAATACCAGAAGCTCCATGTGAGAATACCAAGAGCGGATATGTTCCATCGGAATTTTCGGGATACCAATATTGTACATTAACAAACCTATTCTTACCGGTATCGGCAAATTCCTCGATGCGGTTTTTGTCTATGTAAGTGTATGTTGCAGTTGCGACTTCATATTGGCCCGTAACTTTTGGCAGTTTATGCTGCGGAAAAACAAGTGCAGGTACAAATACAAGTACCAACAATAATGTCATCATGACTGCTTTTACGACAATACAGGAGATTTTGTAATCACGGTTACTCGCTTTATTGCGAATAAGGGAAGCCGTTCCGATTACCGCTAGTATGACAAGCAGTGCTGCAAGCAATACCCAGCGGGCATACTTTTAAGTACCGGCACATACTGCCTCGATATGATAACACGTTCCCCATTATCAAGCACTGCTTCAAATTTGCCGCTTAACGATGGGCGAACGAATGAAATTTTGGCTATGTTCAAAATCGTTGATTTGGATGTACGAAAACATTTCCTTCCTTTGCATAGCTCCTCCAACTCATAGAGCTTGAGCTTCACCTCATAAATCTCATCCTTGCAATAAATAAAAACTTTCCCGTCAACGGCCTCGAAATAATAAATATCGCTAATTTTTAGACGGTGAATCCTATCATTGTGATATCCTAGAAAAATGAGTTCTTCCAACTTTAGCTTGTTTACGATTTCGTATATTTTGTTATTTACCTCATAGCACCTGATAAGAATTTCCTCTTCCTGCTCTTTACCGATCTCTTCTATTGAAACTTTCATAAACTCACTCGCTCGCATCGTCGATATGATTTTTGCCGCGGGCTTATACACCGAAAAGAAAGCATCTAAAACTTCGGGACGGAGATTCTCTATAGCATACGTACATTTTAACAAATCTTTCTATAGACATACAGCAAAAATCCACAGCCTCATGCGGTTGTGATTATATGGTGGGGGTGTCGATATCTCCATTATACTTGCTGCCGAAGTCTATCCTCTGTAGACGATATTAGAGGTTGGATATCAACGCCGTGCTCGTTCGCTGTTGTCTTTCCTTCGAAGTATCTGTGATTTGAACTATAATATTACCACTGTTTGAATCATATAATTGCCGAAGTATAAACAAAAAAGGCTCTTTTTTATCATGAGGAGAATAAATAATGAACTATAATATTGCCACAAGTTCATTTTTGAAGCATAAGTTTGCCTTTATTAATTTTATTTATTCCTATGGCTATGTTTTAAATAGATGTTGAAAATTGATATATTATATATAAGATATACTATAATTAAGCCATATATACATACAGGTTTGGAGGTATTATTATGGCAACTGTTAATTCTTTGATTTCAGATATTCAAAAACTATCAGTATCTCAACAAGAACAGTTGCTTTCCTATTTAGAAGAACTGCTTGTATTAGGTACACAAGTAGGTCAAGTAACACAAGAAGTCAAGGAATTTAGATTTTCCAAGGGAAAAATCTGCCCACATTGTAGTACTGAAACTGTATCAAGAAACGGCAAGTATAAAGGGAAGCAACGATATATTTGTAAATCCTGCAATAAGACTTTTACTGACTTCACAAACTCTGCCACTTACAAAAGCAAGAAAACATTAGATAAATGGCTTAAATACGCTAAATGTATGATTGCAGGTTATTCCATTAGAAAGAGTGCTAAAATTGTAGAGATTAATATTGCAACAAGTTTCTTTTGGAGACACAAAATACTTGATTGTATAAGGGTCATTTTTTGGTGTAGGCTCTGTTGAGGGTGTAATTGAGGCTGATGAAGTATTCTTTGCAGAGAGTTTCAAAGGTACAAAACCTTCTAAAATGCCGAGAAAATCTCGTAAAAGAGGCAAACAGATTAAAAAGAGAGGTATATCTAACGAACAGGTTTGTATTGCTACTGCTATTGATAGACAGGGTAATCTAATTATGGAGTTACTATGTAGAGGTAGAATGACACACCAAGAATTAGAAAGCTATGACGGTCGTGTAGGGGATAACTCTATCTTTTGTACTGACAGTCATAAGAGTTATGTTCAGTTTGCCAAAGATTTTTCATTGGAACATAAGCGTATACAAAGAGGAAAACATAAAGAAGGAATTTACCATATTCAACACATTAATGCTGAACACAGCAAATTAAAAAAGTGGATGAATAAGTTTAAAGGTGTTGCAACTAAATATATCAGCAATTATTTGTATTGGTTTAAATGGCTACAATTATTTGAAACTGACAAAGAAGTTGTTAAAATCAAGAACTTTATGGTTCAATGCAATGTAGCCCATGCTTATACAAGAATAACAGATTTTAAAGAAAGAGAGCCAATATTTATTTAGGTATATACATTTGTAATATTAGGAATGACGAATTATTTATATTTCATGGAGGATAAATTTCAATGATAAAAAATAATTTTAAAATAGAAAATATTCCAGCGATTTTGTGGGGTGACAAATCAGATAAGTTATTTGTGGTGGTGCATGGTAACATGTCAAATAAGGCAGATGACTCGATTATTGTATTTGCAGAAGAAGCAACAGCAGTAGGTTATCAAGTGCTTAGTTTTGATTTACCTCAACATGGTGACCGTAAGGATGATACTTATCTTTGCAAAGTTCAAAACTGTGTTCAAGACCTTAATACAATTATGACCTATGCAAAATCGTTATCAAATAATATAAGCATTTTTGCTTGTAGCATGGGAGTATATTTTAGCCTATTAGAATATAGCCATGAGCCGTTGAAGCAGTGTTTGTTTCTCTCTCCTGTGGTAAATATGGAACGTATCATAAATAATATGATGACATGGTTTAACGTAAGTGAGAGTAGACTAAAAATAGAGAAAGAAATTTCTACACCTATTGGACAAACTCTCTATTGGGACTACTACTGTTATGTGAAAGAACATCCTATTGTTGCTTGGAATAATCCAACTTCAATTCTCTATGGTTCAGAAGATAACTTATGTGAGTTTAACGTTGTATCTGAATTTAATAAACGTTTTAACTGTAATTTGCAAGTAATGGAGAATGGAGAACACTATTTCCATACTGAGGAACAGTTGCAGTATTTCAGACAATGGCTGAAAAAACATATATACGTTAAATGATAATAAAAAATGATTGATGTATAATCTTCTTTAAAAGTTATATAATTTCAACATTGTTTTAAAACATCGCCATTCCTATAATCATAATGCTTCTTGGTTATAATTTTACACTCTTCAGGGAATTTTCTCTTCACGAATTGAGGTTTACAAGAGACACGTTTAGCAATTTGAGAAAGAGATGGCGGAGGTTCCTCTAACATTGCCTCTTTTAGGGCATTTTTAATTATTTCTGAGATATTAGGTCTATATTTTTTCTTAACATAAAGTTTATTAGCAGTATGATCGATTATTACTTTTTTTAATCGCTCCCTTTTAGTAACGAATACCGGTGTGTTCAGAATAATTGCTAGCCAGATTATATTATCCAATTGAGGCTTATTGGTTCCTTTTCTCCATCCCCATATCTTAAAGGGCATTCTTTGTACGTCTCTAGCAAACTCCGCAAGATTATTATCATAATGTTTGTAAATGATCTTTTCCAATATTTTTTGAATGGAGTCTTTTGTATCATTATTTTTTAAATACTGAGTAGTAAGGATTATCTGTTTCGACCATTAGATAAACTTTGCAATCTATTAAGGCAGATAGTAGGAGGATCAATCTTGTTTTAATAAAAAAATGAGGCTGAAGCACGGTGATTTGATTCTCTCACCATTGTGCAACAACCTCATAGCTTTGCATCTATTCGTTTTCGTTTAGATCAACTTATACTCTTTAAGCAGCTGCATGATTCTGGTGTGAGAAATTTTTTGCACACCCGTCATTGATGCTAATTGGATTGCTGGAGGCAGCTCCATATCGGTTAGTTTCTTGCCGTCCATCATTTTCGCTGTGGAATCCATCAACACGCGGACATCATAAGCGGATCCAAATACTTCTGGCACGCCGCGGTCAATGTCAAGAAGCGTGTACACAGCTTCCATGGCGGTACGTACCGAATACTCTGTGGTGAATACCGTGTCTCGCGGTGTTTCGGCAAAGTTACCGATAAAGGCAGCGTTGACACAACCATCAGGAACTACATTCGGACGATCTCCCGCAGCTCTTGGCATGAAGTAAGATGTAACATAAGGCATCATGCAAGGGACACAGTTTGCGGAGTTTACGGCAAGATCGTGAATCTCTGCTTCAGGTACGCCGATGTGGTAGAGCCATTCTTTCGTGATCTCGATACCCGTGCAGTCCTTCATCGGTTTCTTGATGTAGTCACCTGGCACGTCGCAATACAAGCTGTATACCCATACGACAAGCTGGTCTTTTGGCTGGGATTTGAAGTGAGGCTGTCGGTTCAAGGTAAAGCTCATCAGCCATTTCGAATCTTTTACCGTCACGATACCGCCGGTAACGACCTTTCCGCTGAATGGATCGCGCTTGCAGATTTTTTCGATATAAGGCGGAATCCGGTCATCTAGCGTTGTAATGGTGGCAGACTCCCAGTTGCTTTCCGCAATGTTGCCACAGAATTTGTCTGGACGGCCAAAGGCAGGATCTTGCTCCGCGATCTTCTTCCAAAGCTCCCAGCTTCCCCCGAGGGAGGTGTTCATAATGGCGGGAGTGTTGTTGTCGCCTAAAGTGGAGCTTTCGGTATTGCTGCCATTGGTGATGAATACCAGATCATTTTCAGTCAGGTCAATGTGTTTTTCTTGTCCGTTTTGAACATAGACCAGCTTTTTAGCAACTTTCTTGTTCTCCGTAATATCAAACTCAACATTAGCTACGGTCGTTGCATATTGGAAGGTGACACCATGGCCTTTCAAATACTTCATTAGCGGCAGTGCAAGAGACTCGTACTGATTATATTTTGTAAATTTCAACGCTGAGAAATCTGGCAATCCCCCGATATGATGAATGAATCTAGCGATATATCTGCGCATTTCCATGGCGCTGTGCCAAGGCTCAAACGCAAACATCGTCTGCCAGTAAAGCCAGAAATTCGAGTTAAAGAAATCTTCCGAGAAGACATCTGTAATTTTCATATCTTCAAGCGCTTCTTCTGGAGTAAAGAACAACTTGATAATTTCCATCGAAGCGGTTTGAGTAAGTGTGAATTTGCCATCGGTATGTGCATCCTCACCACGATTGAGGATAGCACGCTGCAAGGAGAAGTTCGGATCCTCCTTGTTGAGCCAGTAAAATTCATCTAATACCGATGCACCCTCCGTTTCAAGTGAAGGAATAGAGCGGAATAGATCCCAAAGGCATTCGAAGTGGTTTTCCATTTCCCGTCCACCGCGGATAATGAAACCCCGGCCGTCATCGTAGATGCCGTCTAATCCACCTCCGGCAATATCGAGTTCCTCAAGAATATGAATGTTTTCCCCCTTCATCTGACCATCACGTATGAGGAATGCGGCTGCGGACAGTGATGCAAGACCAGAGCCGATCAGATAGGCGGATTTTTGATCAACACCGAGTGGTTTCTTTGGACGGGCAAAAGCTTCATAGTTACCATTGCTATAATACATCCTTATAACCTCCTTTAGTGTTCCTGACACCTCCACTTTATAGGAGTGTGAATGGAATAAAAATAGACAGTAAAAGCCATGTGTCTAAAATTTAAACTTCAGGTGCCATGTGTCTAAAAAATCTATAGGTTATGGCAAAATAATAAGAAACATTGCACCCTAAGGAGAGGTTTCCTATGCATCCGTACACCAAGCATGCATTGGCTGATGCATTGAAGGATATGCTGGGCACCAAGACTTTAGATAAAATAACGGTTAAAGACTTGGTGGAAGCCTGCAAGTTGAATCGCCAAACCTTTTACTATCATTATCAGGATATTTATGACCTGCTTGGATGGATATATAACGGAGGCACTCGGCGCTATCCAGAATAACAAATCCTATGCGACTTGGCAGCAGGGGCTATTGATCATTTTAGATATGTGGAAAGCAACAAGGCGCTTTGTATGAACACATGTCGTTCTCTTGGAAAAGAGCATTTGGAGATGTTTTTAAATCAGGTTTTGTTTGAACTTCTGAGCAATGTCATCAATGAAGTTTCGGATTCCCGTGCGATTTCGGAAGAGGACAAGACGTTCATCGTTCAATTTTACAGCCATGCCTTTGCAGGAACGCTGCTGGATTGGATTGAGGATGGGATGAAAACGCCTTGTGAGGCGATCGTGAACCACATCGTTCGACTGATGGATGGGCGTTTTATGGATGCAGTGGAGCGTTTTAAGAATTAGTACACCCATTTATCATGGAATGTCAGGTGTTTCGCTTGTTGTTCCCTCCACACATGTGTTCTTCATAGGCATCCCCATTGCCACGAAGCTTCATTGATCTATTTTTGTTGGAGATATTTATGGTAATAGTCCGATGTCCCCAAGGAAACTCTATATGAACGAATATCCTCATACGAAAAACGAAAGACCTTTTAAATAGAACCCCTATAATTTGTTTCTAGAATAAATGTTCAAAGAAAATAAAGTATTTTCTTATTGTTCTGATCCATTTAAGGATTTATATATTAACGACATGCTGCTTGCGTATATGCTTTAATAGATCTTAAAACAAGTTCGGCTCATGAAGCTTTCCTGGGCGAGGTGCAAGAATAGAAAAGTTGTAAACCAACGATAAAAAATGACGAAGTTAAGATAAAGAACCGACTTTTTATAGTCGGTTCTTCCAGACTGTCGACAAAGCCCTGTCGCCAGTCTTATTTTATTGAAAATACTTCATCCATTCACCGCATTAATATCGTATAATATAGGTAAATAACTAGTGCGGGAGTGTTGGATATGTTGCGAAAAACGGGTTACGAAGGACGTTCCCAAATCTCCATGGTCTCCTTGGACGAGCTTGTACCTGAGGATCATTTGGTCCGTAAAATCGAATACGCCATCGACTTTAGCTTCATCTATGACTTGGTTCGAGATGTCTACTGTGAAGATAACGGTCGCCCTAGCATTGATCCGGTGGTTCTTATTAAGATTGCGCTCATTCAATGCCTTTTTGGTATTCGCTCCATGCGCCAGACCATGAAAGAAATTGAAACCAATGTCGCGTACCGTTGGTTTATTGGATATGACTTCAGTCAGCCCGTTCCTCATTTCTCCACGCTGGGTAAGAATTATGTGCGCCGTTTTCGGGATACGGGACTCTTTGAGGGGATTTTTAATCGCATCCTCGAAGAAGCTGCTCGTCATGGTTTCATTGAACCTGATGTACTCTTTATTGACGCGACACATGTTAAAGCAAGCGCGAACAAAAACAAATATGTGAAAGAGATTGTTCAGGAGCAAAGCCGAAAGTACCAGGATCAGCTTGATGAAGAGATCAATAAAGATCGAGCTGTACATGGAAAGAAACCATTCGAAAAAAAGTGGGTAGTAACGCAGAAGGAGGTGAAGGTTAGCACGACTGACCCGGAGTGTGGTTTATTCGTAAAGGGAGAGAAAGAACGTGTTTTCGCCTACAGCTTTCACACCGCGTGTGATCGGAACGGGTTTGTACTCGGCGTCAAAGTAACGCCTGGAAATGTCCACGACAGCCAAGTCTTTGAAGATGTTCTAAACGAGGTTACTCGCCTGGTTCCGGCTCCACGAGCGGTTGCCGCGGATGCGGGTTACAAGACGCCAGCCATCTGCAAAACGCTGCAAGAGCAAGAGATTCGTCCCGTCCTGCCGTATACACGTCCTCAGACGAAAGAAGGCTTCTTTAAAAAGCATGAGTACGTTTACGATGAACACTACGACTGCTACCTATGTCCGGCAAATGCGGTACTGTCTTACGAAACAACGAACCGTGACGGTTATAAAATGTATCGCTCAAATCCGACAATCTGCCAAGCCTGTCCTTTCCGGACACAATGTACAGAGAGTAAAGATGCAGTGAAGCGTATCAGTCGACATGTTTGGGCTGAATATGTTGAAGAGGCGGATCACCTCCGCCATACAGAAGAAAACAAACGAATTTATGCGGAGCGAAAAGAGACAATAGAGCGAGTTTTTGCTGATTTAAAGGAGAAGCATGGTATGTGGTGGACGACCTTGCGAGGATTAAAAAGAGTCTCCATGCAAGCGATGCTTGTTTTTGCTGCCATGAACCTCAAAAAAATGGCGACCTGGCTCTGGAAGACCGGTCGCCCATCTGATAAATTCAATTTCGTATTTGAAATATGGATAAAAAACATAAAGAACTCCCGCGTCTGCAGTATTTCGCGGGAGTTTGTCTTCAATCTGAGAAGTCGCTATTTAGCGACTTCTTTTAATCATAAATATGTAGTGCTGAAATTTGAAGTTTAATGTTGCCGTTGTTGTTTTGCAGCATAAACTTGCAAGTTCGGCAATGTCATAGTTCAAAGCACAGTATCTCATTCGCTTCCTAGGCGAACCCGCTCAGGGGCTCAACTCCCTTTATCTCGCCTCCAATGCAAAAAGCCGACCTCGTGCGGTCGGCTCTTTCAGGTTTTTGGTGGAGGCGAGGGG
>NZ_ALKF01000153.1:0-41209 GCF_000283315.1 Paenibacillus sp. OSY-SE
TGCTGCGAAAGTTGAGTTTTTATCTTTAGTCATTATAACACTTTTGTTGAACATCGCGTGCATACTCATTGATGTTCCGTGGAGAAACCCGCTCCAAATCATGAAAGCACGATAATTGCGATATCGCGCTTAACCATACCACAGTAGTTGTCATATTCCAATCTTCTACGTCGCCATTCGTTATCAAGGTTACCTCATTTGAATATTTTTTTAAGCCGTGAGAGCAGCCTCGATTCCGGTGGGTCCACTCCCGATAATTGCCATTTTAACATTCATCAATAGTCTATTTCCTCCCATTCGCGCAAATTTTTATATCGTTCCCCGAGGGGACCTGCCTTCAAGAACACCGTTATTCTATTCACAGGCAGGCATTTTTCTTGACGAGATGGCAATTCGGTTCCATGCATTGATGGTAGCGATAGCCATAATGATTTCTGCGGTTTCCTTTTCATCGAAATAACGGCGCGCCTCCTTGTATACCTCATCAGGCACATGACCTTCGGTCACTAAGGTGACTGCTTCCGTCAAAGCCAGCACGGCCCGCTCTTCCGGAGTGAAGAAGGGCGTTTCACGCCATGCGTTAAGCGCATAAATGCGCTGCTCCGTTTCGCCCAGCTTACGCGCGTCCTTCGTATGCATGTCGATGCAAAATGCACAGCCATTGATTTGGGAAGCGCGGATTTTGATTAGTTCCTTCATTCGCTTATCGATGCCGGCAGACATTTGGGCCTTCTCTAGTTCGATCATGCCCGCATAGCCTTTAGGATTTACCTCTTCCATTTTAAATCTCGTGTCCATGTACAATTCCTCCTTGGATATTGGCATTGAATAAAGCAAGAGATGACTTCTCATCGCTTACCTTTCACCTATTTGACAAAATGAGTGCTGAATTTGTGACATCAACCCGGATCAACAAAATCATATTTTGTGCAATAGCGTGATCGATTGACGATAATTCGCTTCATTAGCCACTTTGCTCCATCCTCCCCTTCCTTCAGGAGTGAGCGGCGTGCCCAAGACGATGCTGGTTAACTGTATTGTAATCCGCCGCGTCATGCCATGATTTGCGTAACCGCATGCGCCTTATGCTCGCGATTTTCTTTCCTGACGGTAAGGGAGAATGGATATATGGACCACTGCACTGCATGGAAAACCGACAATTGGTTCGTATGACAAAGAAAATCTGCCATTCTGAATAAAGGGGAGAATGAGGCAAGAGACGAAACCGGCATACCTTTATTGAAGTTTGACTTCATGATCACGTTCTGTTATAAATGGATTAACCACATCAATCCATTGAAAAAGATGAAATCGTGAGGAGATGCTAGTATTGAGTCCCGTCCTATCTCGTCCGAATTTTTTTCTCAGCGTACTCAATCAGATGAAAGAGCATGACAACCAGATGGAGACAGGCAGTCTGGAACAAGAGCTGCAAAGTCTATTGCTGCTGCTGGCGAAGTCCGTCCAAGCCAAACAGGCATTAACTGCCGATTCCGTGCAGCGAATCAATGACGCTTTTCAACATTATCATGCTATCCGTCTAAAATTAAGCATTGCCACGCCTGCAAATATTCCTGTGCCTGCATCAAGCTGCCTTTCTGACAAGGTCAGTGCTCCTTCGTTGCTGCTTCATACCGAGTTCGTAGACCCTCCGAATCAGTTGAAGCGAATCTATATGGAAGCCATCCTAAGTCTGCTTGAGGCTATGGAGAAAGAGCAACTGGAGCTGCAGCGTTGCATCCAGTGTCATAGCTGGTTCATTCCCTATCAGCGGGCTAAAGTAAATAAGTTTTGTAGCGCGAAATGCCGCAATCGTTACAACTACCTGCAAAAAAGAATTTGATGAAGCTGGAGGAAACACGATGATGATCTTGAAATCCGATCAAGAGATTGGAATCATGAGGGAAGCAGGCCGTATCGTAGCTGAGTGCCATGCGTTAATTGCAGACACGATTAAGCCCGGCATAACGACACTTGCCATCGATCAAATGGTAGAAAAGCATATTCGCGCAAGAGGAGCGGTGCCCAGCTTCAAAGGACATCACGGCTTCACAGCCTCCATCTGCGTGGCGAAGAACGATGTTATTTGTCATGGATTTCCAGATGATGCGCCATTGCAGGATGGGGACGTCGTTACCCTTGATGTCGGGGCGTTCTTCAACGGTTACCATGGAGATTCCGGCTGGACCTATGCGGTCGGTACCGTCTCCACGGAAATCGCTCAGCTTATGGATGCCTGTCATCAAAGCTTGCTGCTTGGCATTGATCAGGCTGTCGTCGGAAACCATATTGGAGATATCGGATTTGCGATCGACACGTTTGCGACGCGCCACGGGTACGGCAATGTCAGAGAATTTACGGGCCATGGGCTCGGCAAGGATCTGTGGGAAGAGCCGCCTGTTCCCCACTATGGCAGACAAGGGATGGGGCCCCGATTAAAAAATGGCTTGGTGCTCGCCATCGAACCGATGTTCACGCTTGGAGACTGGCGCGCCTATGTCGAAAGTGATGGCTGGACGGCACGAACGATTGACCACTCGATTTGTGTCCAATATGAACATACCGTTGCCATTACCGACAATGGGCCTGAAATTCTTACAAAGCTTTAAGAGGTTGAATGCGTTCGAGCTTGTTAGGATTCGATATGAAAAAGATGCGTACGAGACGCTTCTGCTCTCCCGGCTCTCCCGGCTTCGCGCCCCAGCCAAAGCATATCGCGAGAACCGGACTGCCATTTCTGACAAGCACCATTCCTCTCTGGCCGTTAACTTCGACAGGGAGGAGCTCCCCTTCGAAATACCCTCTCGGCACAATTCCGTTCAATAGCGCCATTATTCGCTGCCTGCCTATGATCGGACGTAATGCGCAGCGAACTTTGCCGCCGCCATCCATAATGAGCAGGGCGTCATCGGTGACCATGCGAATTACGTCAGCGAAATCGCCTGTTTTGGATGCAAGTATGAAGGCTTGGACGAGCGCTTCTTCTTTTTCCGTATGGGGAGAAGCCGCAGGCAGCTCTTGACGCAGCTTCTTGTTGACGCGGCTGTAAATTTTACGGCAATTCTCTTCTGACTTATCCAATATCCGGGCGATTTCACTGTAACTATAAGCAAGCGTTTCCCTTAAAATGAACACGGCCCTTTCCACGGCGTTCAATTGTTCGAGCAGAACGAGAACCGCGTACGAAATGGATTCATCCTTCACCGCCAGCTCCATCGGATCCTGTTCTGTCAGATTGATCAGAGGCTCAGGCAGCCACGGACCAACATACACTTCCCTCCGTTTACGGGCCGATGTCATGAAGCTGATGCAACGATTGGTTACCGCTTTAGTTAAGTATGCTTTCATATTGCGGACATGTACCATGTCGAGCTGCTGCACCTCGATGAACAGATCCTGCACGATATCTTCCGCGTCGGCCAAGGAACCGAGCATGCGGTACGCAATCGCAGTGAGCATCGTCAGATTGTTCTCGTAGACTGTTTCCCATTCCATGGCATTCTCTCCGATCTGTATATCTAATGATATCATTGGAAATTCCCGTCAGGTTTACGATCGCGCACAGCTTGAAGCTGGATTCCCTCAGATAGAAGCATGTCCCGGATTCGAGCGGCAAAGTGCAGCGCATGTGTTCCATCTCCGTGTATGCATATGGTCTCTGCCGTAAGCTTAATCTCCATATTCTCTCGCGAACGGACGGTGCCCTCTTTCACCATCTGGATAATCTGGGCGGCAGCCTGCGAGGGGTCGCTGATTAGCGCATCTGGCTCGCTTCTCGGGGTGAGGCTTCCATCTCGGCAGTAGGTCCGATCAGCGAACACTTCGCTGGCCGTCTTCAGCCCTGTTCGGGTTCCGGCACGAATTATTTCGCTGCCCGAGAGACCATACAAGACCAGCTCGGGATTCACCTTATAGACGGCTTCGGCAATCGCTTGAGCCAGCTTGTCATTCTGAGCCGCCATGTTATATAGAGCTCCGTGCGGCTTGACGTGCTGCATTCTGCCGCCTTCGGCTCGAACGAACCCCTCTAAGGCGCCGATCTGATACACGGTCATGTCATACGCTTCTTGTGGCGTAATATTCATGTTACGTCGGCCGAAGCCCGCCAGATCCGGCAGTCCGGGATGAGCACCGATAGCCACTTGCTTCTCCAGAGCCATATTTACCGTTTTTCTCATGGTCTGCGGATCACCCGCATGAAAACCGCAAGCAATGTTAATAGACGTCACCTTATCAAGAATCGCCTCATCGTTTCCCAACGTATAGGCGCCAAAGCTCTCCCCCATATCACAGTTCAGATCGACGGTATACATTCAAACGCCCCTTTCTTTCGTGAGATAAAGCCCGATCGCTTTTTCCGTCAGAGCAAATGACTGCTCTGCATCCATATACAGCTCTTCCGCTTGTTCCAACGATATTTCGGCCAAGCGTATGCTTTCCCCAGGCTTCACTTGGGCCAGCACAGGAAGATCGACACTCGCCACTTGCGCGATTTTCGGATAGCCTCCTATCGTCTGGCGGTCCGCCATTAATATGATCGGGTTCCCTTCCGGTGGGACTTGCACCGTTCCGAACGACACCGCTTCGGAGATCGGTTCAAAAGGTTGCATCAATCGGATAGACGGTCCCTCTAAGCGATACCCCATCCGGTCCGATTGAGGTGTGACATAGAATGGCCAACTGACAAAAGCCGCCTTGCTCTCTTCGGTAAAATGCCTGAAGTCACGGCCTTGAATAAAGCGGATCACCGGCTCTTGCGCATACGCAGGGCGGGACGGGAAACCGATAAACCAAGGCGCAGCCGCAAAAGGCTTTGACTCTAGCGCTGCCAGACCATGCCTCGTATATTTCGCCGCACAGTCGGAAACAGCACCACAGCGGAGCACATCCCCGGTCTTCAGCGCTCTTCCTTCGAGCCCTCCGAGCCCCGCACGCAAATAGGTGCTGCGGCTTTGCAGCACCAGCGGCACATCGATTCCTCCCGCAACGGCTAGATAAGCGCGAGCCCCCCATATGCAGGGACCGAATTCGAGCACCTCTCCCGCTCTGATGAGGACCGGTCTCCATAACGGAACCTTCTGCCCGCCGATACTCGGCGAAAGATTGCCTCCGCATATGGCGATAAGCGCTTCAGCATCAAAGCGGATGGACGGTCCTCGCAGCGTAATTTCCAAAGCCGCGTCCTCCTGGTCATTGCCCACCAGCACATTCGCTGCGCGAAGGGCGAACGAATCCATTGCTCCGCTGACAATGACCCCCTGCTGCTGATACCCGAACCTTCCTTGATCTTGAATCGTAGTTAGAAGTCCTGATTTTATAATATACAGACTCATATGTCATCCTCTTTCCACGCGGCATATTGTTCGGGGGCGATCGGCCGGAAGCGGACGATGTCACCCATTTGCAGCAAGCTCGGCGCAGCATGATCGGGACGGAACAGCTTCAATGGGGTTCTTCCGATCAACTGCCACCCCCCGGGCGTGGCAATCGGATAGACTCCGGTCTGCTTGCCTCCTATTCCGACTGAACCCGGGTCAATGGTTGGTCTCGGAGAGCTGCGTCTAGGGACAGCAATCCGTTCCGGCATGCCGCCGAGATAAGGAAAGCCCGGCGCGAATCCGATCATATACACCAAGTAGTCCTGACTCGCGTGAATCTTAATGACTTCCTCCGCACTCAGCCCGGTGTGCACCGCAACATCATGTAAATCAGGCCCAAACTCACCTCCGTAGCACACCGGTATTTCCACGATTCTGGAACTGCCTGCTTCCACTGATTCCAGACCCATCACCATCCTGCTGACGATCCTCTTGATGATCTCAAAAGGGGATCGGTCGCCCTTGCCACCACTGCGAGACCATTGGTCACCCGTGACCGGATCCCGCAATTTCAGCGGCTCGTAGAACACGGTGACCGTCGTATACGCTGGCACAACTTCCACGATGCCCGGAACAGGGTTCCGCTCCATTTGCGAACACAAGGCGCGTATTTTGCCATGGGTGTCCGGGTGGATACTGCCGCCCCAATCAACGACAATCGCACGATCTCCGAGCGGCAGCACGAGAACATCACTCTCATCCGTTTCATATAAGCCCGACATATGTCTCCCCCTTGCTATTGAGTCAGCGGTCTTGTTGTCTGTCTTCTTGATCATGCCACTATATTCTCCTTCATTTCAAGTCCCCGCTGCGCGACCGGTACATCTATACGTCAATCCCAATCTCTTGAAAAGAAGCTCTTGAAGCCCTGCAAAAAATAGTCGCCCTGAAATGCGACAGCGGCAGAAATAGTCTCATTTCTGCCGCTGTCTTGCTTTTGAACTTTAGCCACGGGCAAACACAATATCACCGTGGAGACAATCGATCGTTAAATTACGGCCGTCCAAATACCATGCATCATTTTCTTCCATAAAGAATGTAATTCCGTCACCGACATACGTGTTCACGGGATACTGCGGTTCATCTTTCGTGATGCCAAAAGCGAAAGCATCTTCTCCCCCGCCGCTATATCGGACATAAATACGGATAAAGTCACCCTTGCGGTATTCCCAGTCTCTTTGGAAGCAAGCTACTGCGGCATTCGTTACCATCATGTTCAAGGTCTATCCCTCCATATTAAAAAATAAGCGTAATAGATAGCCGAGACATCGGGCTAATGACAAAGCTCATATGAAACCTTCCTTTCCTCGACGATCAGTCGCATTTTTTGGCTTTCCCCCGATAGGCAGCCGTTCGAAAGCTGGCTCCGCAACCGCATGTGAATTTAGCATTGGGGTTGTCTATCGTGAAGCCACCCGTCATTCCGGTTTCCATATAATCAATATGTACACCTTCAAAGTACTCCTCACTGGCATTGCCAATGACAACCTCAAATCCTTTCCATTCTATTACTCGGTCGTCTTCTTGCCGTGAATCGTCAAAGAGGATGCTATAGGATAAACCGCTGCAACCCCCATCGCTAACTCCTAGACGCAGAAAATACGGTTCAGCGCCAATGTCCTTTAGCATTCCAGTAATTTTATCCGCTGCAGCATCGCTAATTTGAATCATGGCTGCTCACTCCCCTATTTCGATTCCGATTCGTTTCTTTGAACCGGATCACGTGTATGAAACTTCCAATAACTTTTATAACAAAATACTTTAAATATATTTATATATAGTATAGTGTTATGTATACTAATAATGAGGACTGAACTCCCACTTGTCAACCTGCCATGTTGTGTTACAATACTTTTTATAGATAAAATTTTACTTTGTCTGATGTTTTCCATAAAATATAATGAACCAGGTGGAATGTAATGAACCAAGAATCTGTATACTCAGTGCTTCTATTTTATAAATACGTAAACATTCCCGATGCCGAGCAATTTGCGCAGGAGCATTTGGACTATTGCAAGAATCTTGGCATCAAAGGCCGGATTTTGATTGCCGATGAAGGAATCAACGGAACGCTGTCCGGTACCGTTGAACAAACAGAGCAATACATGCATGATTTGCGTCAGAACCCTCTCTTTGCCGATATCGTGTTTAAAATAGACGAAGCAGATGGACACACCTTCAAAAAAATGTTTGTGCGTTACAAAAAAGAGCTGGTTACCTTTCGTGTTGATGATGAGGAGCTTGATCCCAATATCCTGAGCGGTAAAAAGCTTAATCCCAAACAATTTTATGAACATCTTCAGCGTGACGACGTTATCGTGCTGGATGGCCGGACCGGTTACGAATATGATATCGGCCATTTCCGCAATTCCATTCGACCGGATGTGGAGAGCTTTCGGGAATTCCCGGAATGGATTCGGGAGTATATGAGCGAACATAAAGACAAGCCTATTCTGACCTACTGTACAGGAGGAATCCGCTGTGAGAAATTGAGCGGCTTTTTGCTGAAGGAAGGATTTCAAGAAGTATACCAATTGGATGGCGGCATCGTATCTTACGGAAAAGATCCTGACATAAAAGGAAGACTTTTCGATGGCAAATGCTACGTATTTGATGAACGGATATCTGTACCGATTAACCATACGGATGAAGATATCGTCGTGGGACGTTGCCATCATTGCAGAAAACCTACTGATCGATACATTAATTGTGCAAATGATGCTTGCCATCAGCAGCATATTTGTTGTGAAGAATGCGATAGCATTTATAATGGTTATTGCTCTGAGCAATGTGCCCCGCTGTAAAGGCAGCCTGCTAAATGAAGTTAATAACAAGGCGGTGAACTGCATTTGCAACCACAAGACGATATGTCGACCCGGGAGACGATTTTATATCTGTTAAAAACGAATGATGAGCTTAGCGCCAAAGAACTTACGGAACGGCTCAACATTACTTCCATGGCGGTCCGCCGCCATATCGACGCTCTAGAACGCGATGGTTTTATTGATTCGAGAACTGTACGGCAACCAATGGGGAGACCGTCTGCCATGTACCATCTAACAGAGCGTGCTAGTATACTATTTCCAAATAAGTATCACGCCGTAGCCCTCGATCTCCTTCATGAATTGGTGCAGGAATCGGGAGAAAATATGGTAGAGCGATTGTTTGAACGCCGCAAAGATGCATTATACAAAAAGCATGCTGAATCAATGGAAGATAAAAGCTTTCAAGAGAAAATAGCTTTACTTGCTAATATTCAAAACGAAAATGGCTATATGGTGGAGTTGAAAAAAAACAGCGATGACGAGTTCGTTTTTACGGAGCATAATTGTCCGATCTCCCAAATTGCCAACAAGTATAACCATGCCTGCACATGTGAACTGAAGTTATTTGAGTCTTTGTTGGACGCGGATATTTCTCGTCCGGAGTGCTTGTCAAAAGGGGATAGAAAATGCGTGTATACGATTCGGAGACGCAACCGCCAATCCTAAATTAGGGCTTAACAAAGTTGTACGTCGGATCATCCCGATCGAGATAATAAACGTTTTCCAAAATGTACAAACCATCGTCTATCCCGCATCTGGCATTCTATATATTTATTGCTAGAAGCTGCAATTGACCGTATATGGTTCAATTTGCAGCTTCTTTGTATGCAATATAATCATTCAGAACTTTCGCAGGTACTAAGCGATGTCGCTGGACTTCGTGAATGAGCAGCCGAGCTCCAGGGCGGCTTTGTTCGTTTAGGCAGATAATATACTCTCTGCAGCTTATAATATATTCCCTTAGCGACAATATAAAATGTATTGTTGAATGCAACATGTTCAAGACAAAACGCAATGCCTTCATTATATCCACGCGAGAGTTGGGAAATCGATTTACGCTCTTCCTCTGTTGCCAATCGAATCGTATCTATTTTAAACAATGATACGGGACATGAAATAAAGGATACTTCGATGAATTCGATTTCGATATCATGGTAATAACAAAAATTGAAATCGAAACTTCCCGCTAAGACAAGTTTCCAGCCGCTATCGAATTGATAAATATAAAAATCGTTAATGTTGGTTTTTATCATTTCCGCTTGGAGCATCAATAATTTTTCTCTGCATCGGGTCTCCAACACTCATTCCCCCCCTATCATGTTGCGACTCAGACTGCTTTAAGAAGAAACGCTCCATTTACTCGCTAAATAAATGAGTGCCGCAGCTTCCTGACGTGTCATCATCTTCTTTGAGCGATAATCCACTGCTCCATCAGGAGAAATGGAAACCTCTGGTCCGTAATATTGCTTGCCTGCAATGAACTTCACCGCGCTTTCTGCCCATGGATCTGTATCACCGGCAATGGCGCCTTCTGACGGCTTGGCGCCAAAGCCCGACATCACTCTCGACATGATCGCGGCCGCCTCTTGCCGGACAATTGGCCGATTCGGTTCGAACAACCGCTCGCTTGTTCCCTTGATAAAGTTATATTCCAAGGCCGTTTGGATTTTTCCGGCTTCTGGCATATCGTGAATATCTTCGAATATTAATGGAGCTTTTGACGCAGGGATGCCTGTCCAGTTTATCAGCTGCACCACAAATTCCGCACGCGTTAGCGGTTCGTTCGGACCGAATGTTCCATCCGGCTTGCTCCCAACAATGCCGAGCTGATGCAAGCCTTCAATGTATTCCGCGTAAGGATGATTGTCGGGGACATCTTGAAACCGCTCGGGCTGAGGGAGCTTTTCTACCCAACTTACCCGATTCGTTTTGGAAAACATATATCCGATCGTGCCATCCGGGTTTTCTTTAAAAGCGACCTGGCTTCCATTCTCGTCTTCGAACAGAAGGGGATCCACCTGCCGAACGACTTGCTTGCCTGTAAGATTTTCGAGCTCCAGCCTTCCGTCTGCAGCGGCATGTATACGGGTAAGCACGTAGCTCACTCGCAGATCGCGATACACGCCTTCAAAGCGTCTCAGCTGTTCTTTTGTTGGAGTCAGGTATTTTTTTGGCGCTGGTTCTGGCTTGGGATAGTAACGGTCCATAAAGGCTTTGAATATTTTTTCCTGCAGCTTCCCCGATTTATTGTAAACGATAAACGCGCCTACATTTTGTTCCGGCAACAGCCACATCCAGGAGGAAAAACCACCCGGAGCCGCCCCACTTTTGCCAATGACATTCTGTCCGTTATAGTAATCCTGATAAGCGTATTCGAATCCGTAAGCCATATTTGGCACTTTGGGGTGAATTCCCATGTGCACTTTACTCATTTCTTTGACCGTTTCTTCCTTCAAGATCCGGTTGCCATCCAACTTCCCCTGATTCAAGAAGGCAATCATGAACTTGGCCATGTCACTGCCCGTAGTCAGCATGCCTCCATGAGGCATATCGTTCGGAGCAAAATGGTAGATTGGAGAGGTTTTGTTATGTTCATTATAGCCGGCAGCCAATTTCTCGCGAAGCTCGGGCGTCATCAAAAAGCCGCTGTTATTCATTCCTAACGGTTTAAATATGTTCTCGTTTACGTATTGGTTAAATGGCAAGCCCGACATGTTCTGAACGATATATCCCTGCAGCATAGAGGCAATATTATCGTATTTGAACACATCACCTGGTTTTCGAATAACGGTAGGCATCCATTCTTTCACATACTCCTTAAGCGGATACACTTTGGACAAGTCATATGAAATGGAGTCGCCCTGTGGAGGGTCAACGATATCAAATCCCGTCGTATGTGTTAATAAATGCTCCACTGTAACGGGGAAGTCCGTATTATTTTTGATCTTGATATCCCCCATATACTCCTGAACATCATGATTCACATCAATTTCACCTTGCTCTACAAGCTGCATGACGGCGGTTGCAGTAAAGACTTTGGAAACCGATGCAATGCGGAACACCGTCTTTTCCGGGTCAGCCGGCGTTTTCTTGTCTACATCCGCATAACCGTATCCTTTCTGCAACAGCACCTTTCCATCTTTGACCACCACAAAGACGGCTCCTGGAATCCCCATGTCTTTAACGTCCTGCCGTTCAAAAAACTCGTCGGCAAACGCCTCGACCTCCTTAGAGCTTACAGGACCCAACGACTTGTTCGCGTATGAACCCGCTTCTGCCGAAGAGGCATAAACCGAAGGCACGGCTGATGAGACCATTAACAGACTGGCAAGTATGATCACTGCCTTTTTTCGTATACGAGAATGAATCATGATCATTTCCCCTCCGTTACCATATGTTATTCTTGAGTCAGATAACGTTATTGTACAGAGCGAATCTGTCCCCTCACTTTCACTTTTCTTACATTAATCTTACATTCATTCTTACATAGAGGAGATTGCTGGACTAGCTTGAATTACATAATGACAGATAAGGAGGGACAACTCATGGGCAAAACGATCCTCATCGCTGATGATGAACCGGAAATTGTAGCATTGCTAAGACTATTTTTAGAAGTAGAAGGATATTCAGTGGTCGAAGCGAGCAATGGTAAAGAGGCTTTAGCGTATATACAAAACATTAGCATCGATCTGGCTGTCATAGATATCATGATGCCTGAGCTCGACGGTTATCAATTGATAAAGTTAATTCGAAAAGAATATAAGCTGCCCATTATCATTTTATCTGCCAAAAATCAGGAAACGGATAAAATTCTAGGTCTCGGTATCGGAGCAGATGATTTTATATCTAAACCGTTTAGTTCCATGGAGGTGCTCGCCCGCGTACAGGCTCAGCTGCGAAGAACCTACGAGTTCAATGAGGCAGATCCCGTTGCACTCGATTCACAGACATGTGTAGGCGACATGGCACTCGACCACCATTCGTGTATGTTGTATAAGCGAGGACAGCCAATCTCGCTTAGTTCCATAGAATATAAGCTGTTAAAGCTTTTCATGGATGCTCCCGGACGCATCTACACTAAGAAACAGATTTTTGAGAAGGCATGGTCGGATCAATATTTTGCTGATGACAACACCATTATGGTTCAAATCAGCAGACTTCGGGACAAAATTGAGGATCAACCGAGAAATCCTATGTATATCAAAACGATTCGTGGACTGGGATACCGATTCGCGAAAAAGGATGAACTCGATGAGAACTAAAAAAAAGTTATCGAGCACCCTCATCAAAAATTATGTTTTCTTTTCTTTTACTGTAGGAATCATCGTATTCATACTACTGGTCGTAGCTAATTATCGTCTGATTCACGAGTTTGGAGGTACTGCATTTTCGAAATTAAAAGCAAGTGAGGTTGTACGCCAAAATTATGTTGAAATGCCTTCCGAAGGGATTGAATTGCTGAAAGGATGGGTAGAAATTCTCGATGATCATCTACAAATTGTTTATATCAAAGGAAAAAAACTAGATCATTCCTCTTCCTATTCGGAAAAGGAATTAAACCGCTTATTTTACGATCAAGAAGAGCGCTTATATCATGCTACCCTAGCACCCTTTGAGACGGAAGACGGTCGAACATTCTACTGTCTTGTTAAAATCCCCAAAGAATATGTTTCGCGCAACTTTACGATAACAAGCGGTTCTGAAGGCCATAATGAAATTTTTTGGAAGTTAATGATGCAGTCGTTCATTCTCTTTCTCATTTTATATGGCATCAATGTGTATATCTACAGCCGATGGACAGCAGCCAAAATAACCAACCCGCTGCGTTACATTGCGGAGGGCATCAAACATGTATCCAACGGTCATTATTACAAAAGGCTTGATTTTAGAGCAAACTATGAATTACAACAAATCCAGAAACATTTCAACGCTATGGCTGAAAAGCTTGAAAAAACGGAAAGAGAGAAGAAGCAATTGGAGGAAAGTAAGCAGCGCATGCTGGTCGATATCTCCCATGATCTGAAAACGCCAATCACCACGATCCAAGGCTACGTTGAAGCATTGCAGAGGGGACTTATCCAGGATGAAGCGAAGAAACAAAGCACGCTCGATCTCATTTACACGAAAGCGAAACTAGTTACGGCATTAATTGAAGATGTATTCGAACTGTCCAAGCTTGAAAGCCCTGATTACCCATTTTCAACAGAGTTATTAGATATCGCAGAATTTATCCGTGAAATTGCGGTGGAATTTTATGTTCCATTCGAGGAGAAACAGTTCAACTTTCAGTTTGATATTCCCGCACATGAAATAACGGTTCCTTTTAACTATAAACTGTTATATCGTGCTGTTTCCAACATCCTGTCCAACGCTTTAACCTATAATTCACAGGGAACTGAAGTTCTCCTAAAGTTGCTCGATGACCCCAAACATGTCCATATTCATATCATCGACGATGGAATTGGGATTTCTGATACCTACAAAGAAAAAGTATTTGATGCTTTTGTTAGAGGAGATCAGTCAAGAAAAAGCGACGGGGGTACAGGTCTTGGATTGACCATCTCTAAAAATATCATTGAGAAACATGGCGGTCAGATTCGTTTAGACACAAGCCAAGGAAACACCATGTTCCAGATTACGTTGCCTAAGTGATTCAAAACTGAAAGGCTGCTGACATGTTGCATAAGCCAGCAGCCTTTTTTTGTTGTTGCATGTACATGTTACATGCTATTTTCTGATTCCGATGTTGTTGATTAAGACGGTGCCTTTCTCTGTTTTGTCGAATTCAAACCCTACCGTCCGTACTTGCTGTGGATTAAAGCGAGGGTTAACCTGTTTAAAGTCATTGAACTGAAAACTAAAGTTTTGAAATACAGGTTCTTTCGTTTGCCCGAAATTTGCAAATGGCCTTTTTAGCAATTTCCCTTCTATGCTAGGTATTAATTTTGAAATATGACTTAGCGGAAGACTTGCTTGGTTGCCGTTCTTGTCTTCGACTTTTACAGTTAAATCGATCAAACCTTCTTCATACGACATGTTTTTTCTCTCACTATAATCCGCCATCGAGAATACAACTGAACTATTGTCTCCGACATCCAAGCCTTCATCAGGCATGACGACAGAATAGGAAGCAGCCTTGGATTGTTTGCTGCGATCCCATCCTAAACGAACGGCGCTGTGCTGATCCTCTCCAAATTTCATTTTAACCTTTTCTTCCTTCCATTCCTGCAAATTATCTCCAATGAGCCTGCCTCCGGGAATCGTCGTGCTCTGTAAATCAATATCCTCATTGAATGAAGCGATTAAAGTGGTCTGTGAATCATCATAGTTGCTGATATACATCGTATCGGGAAGCCATTCCTTGGCGTAACCAATATCTTTGAACACTTCTGTGTACTCATGCTTATTCTTCAGCGTCGCATCCAGAAAGGAAGTAATGAATACCTTTGCTATCGTTTCTTGCTCGTCTCGGGCCATAAGCTGCTTCAGGTTAAACAGTTGATTCGCCGTTCCTAAGCCGTCGCCTCTGCTCCACACGCGATTGAACTGGCCGTGATTGGCCCCATAGATATATACGGAAGCTTTCATGAAGTCTTCCTTATCGGTAAAGCTTATCCGATTATATTGGCTCGAACCGCGGAAGGTATTGACATCCATATCCTGAGCTCCATGTAAAGCTAAATAATTCACATTTTGAAGAGGCATCAGTTTTCCGGAAGGGCGATATTGTTGGTCTGTGCCTGCAATCGATATAAGGGAACGGATATGAAAGTTATAATCAAATTTGATATTTCCATTATCCGGGTGCGTGCTTAGTTTATTAAAAGCAGCTGCAATCGTAATCGCTTCTGCACCTCTGGAATGACCGATAAGCGCAATTTGGCCCATATCTACTTTATGATAGAACGGGTTGCTACTGCTGCTATTCCATTCCTTCCAAGCCTTAATATGCTCGAGCATTAATAGCCCTCTTGCCGGATTTTCCTTCTCTAAAGCACTGACCACGAACATATCATCGTAGGGAGATACATTTAAAAAGTTCTCATCGATGGAAACAAAGATATAGCCGCGACTAGCAAGAAGTTCACCTAGATAATCGTAGCCTGGATCAGAATAATCTGTCATCATATGATTCCCATGCGCGATAATCACCAATGGAAATGGACCTTCTCCTTCTGGATACCAGACCAATCCGTTCACAGGCATCGCATCTGGCCCAAAGCCTACAGTCTTCGTTCTCAAGGAGGACCATTTCTCCACGTAAGCTGACCCATCCACCGTTTTCGTCGTGAGAGAATCGCTTCGATTGAACTCTTTGCGATAGCTGTTTTCACTGCCGTACGTTAACGTTTTGACTGGATAAGGACCTTCCTCCGCGGGGTTGTTAAGAACATGATTTGTGTAACGCGCTGATGTTTTCAACTCTTGCAAAGTCACTCCACGGATTCCCTCATCGCCATCATTGACAACCCAGTACCCGCCTATCCCGATAGCCGCAGTTGTCGTAACGGATAATACGATAGCTGTCAGCTTCTTCGATCGTTTCGCATGCTTGTAGCTGCCCGTCACAAGCTTATACAGGATAGCGCCCCATAGGGAGAGAACAGCGATGACCAAGAGGACAAAGATGCTCGAAACTTCCATCGGCCCCATAAAACAAATGAATAATAAGATAAAGGAACTGAAGAACAACCAGAGATAACGGCTTGGAATTTGCTTAATCCCATGTACGATGATCGCAAGCAATCCGCTTATGATCAAGACAACGACGATGGATATAACCGTACCTACAGCGAATTCAATAAATCCACGCGCCCCCAATAAATAGTTCGCTTGCATGATGACAAGAATCAAGGTTGCTGCAGCTAAGACGAAGGATGCTCCCTTCCATCCCGCAGATAAGGGTTTTATATGTTTACGATTCACTTTTAATTTGCGGATGATATGATTGGCTCTCTCTTTGATCGTCTCCATTTCCGAATCCTCCTGTTGACATGTATAGTTAACTTCCCAACTAAAGTTCATGTTACAGGATTTCTCTTTCTCTTCACTTTCATTATTCTTTCATTAATCTTACAAATTACGGCTGCTTGACACACCTTAAAGAGGCATTTCATCTTGTCCTGTTACCCATACGAGAGTTGATCAATAGCGAATACTCTCGCTTGCCCTATAGCGAACATCCGATCCCCACCCAACAGAAAAAAATAAAACAATACGCTGCCTTGATAAAAACAGTATGATTGATTCTCCAGCTACAGGAGGTGGTATAATTCGAACAGGAGGTGTAATGCTTTGCATTCAAAGAGCAAGATTGACAACAAGATACAGCATGTTTCTAATTCCACAACACAAGACGGAACCTATTCGATTGGGGAAGCAGCTAAAATGATCGGATCCACCGTAAAAACCGTCCGTTACTACGATGAAATCGGATTAGTAAAGCCCACAAGCTATACCGAGGGAGGGCATCGATTATACACGACGGAAGATATATGGCGCTTAGAGCTGATTACAACCCTGCGTTATCTAGATTTTGGAATTGATGAAATAAGCAAGATGATATCTGGAGAAATACCGGTTGCCAAAGCGCTCGACTGGCAGATCGAATCCTTAGAGACACAGGTTAGTACGCTTATGAATATGATATCGATTTTGCGTCAAGCGAAGGAACACGAAGGGGATTCGTTGCGTTATATCTATGATCTGGTAAACACACGGGTAATAAATCCCGAAAAACGAAATCAATTCATAACTGAAAAAGTGGAAGCATCCAAATTTTTAGATGGCATTTCTGAAGAATGGAGAGGTTCACTTTTTTATTTCTTTAACAAATATATTATCAATCAAGTAAAAGTATCGGCTAAACAAACCGTCGCTTGGAATGAATTGCAGGAGCTCGTAAACGATTCTCAGTTTTTATCGGATCTTAGGCACGATGAGTTTCTTTTTTTTAACATGGTGCATCAGCCTCGATTCGATGCTGCCACCTGGGTCAAGAAGCTTGAGGACATCCATATCCGACTAGATACTGCATTGAAGCAGAAATGTTCTGCCGATAGTCCTTTCGTACAGACCATTGTCGAGGATACTGCCATGCTGTATGCGAACTCAGATCAGTCTATCAACAAAGAAGAGTTTTTTCGCTACTTTGCCGAATATGCACAAAATCCCAGAACAGAACGGATCGAACGTTTCAATACGCTATGTTCCATCTTAAGCCCTAAATTCCGCTCATTTTCTAAAGGAAACACCTTGCTGCTTCAAGGAATACAGTGGAAGCTCGAACATATGTAAACAACATTACCGAACAGCCGAGGGCTAGCCGCCCTCAACTATTCGTATATAAATTCAGAAATTCGGTCTCAACCTCTCTGCAGTGTGAACTCCGGATGGTCACCGATATTCTGTTCCAATAAATGAAACGGCTGTTGCTTTAAATAGTGGTCAAAGAAATCAAGCCAGTATTCGTTAATAAGCCGATGTGCACTTCGCAGACTTACCCCTTCCGCCTTTTCGAACAGAGGCGATATCCTTATCGGTCATATTCTCTGTACCTGTTAGCGTGTCATCGGCACTCATCATCAGCAATGGCTTTTTCACACCATCTGCCGGAATCCGGAGCTGGCCAAATAATCCGCCGTCCAAATTGATCGCTGCTTTAATTCTGGAATCTGTCATCAGCATTTGAACGCTTGTTGCTCCACCAAAGGAATGACCAAACATGCCAACGTTCTCCATATCCATTCGGCCTGTAAAACGATGGTCTGGATCATTGCCCGCAAGCGCCTCGATTTGATCCAGCACAAACGTAGCGTCTTCCACTCATACTTCGTTTAATTTATCTAAATGTTCGACCGTCGTTTCCTGGGGGATAAAGTTTGCAACACGGCCATCAGAGAACACCGATGCAATGCTAGTGTAAGTATGATCGATACCTGCAACAATATAACCATGACTTGCTAATTGTTCGATCTGAAAGATGTTATGACTTTTATGTCCACCCATTCCATGTGAGAAAAGGAGCACCGGATAAGTGGATTCCTTATCGGACAGCTCGGCATTTTCAATCGCATTCGTTTTGACGAATTCCAAGTTTGTAAATAACATTTTAGGTGCACCAAGGCTTTTGCTGTATGCAGTTGCAAAAGCATCCGGATTGGAAACATAGGGTGCTGTCTTTCCCTTTGCAGTTGAGCTAGCCGGATACCAAATCTGTACCATCAATTCACGCTTATCGCCGGGTTCGGGAGTATTGAAATCAGAATCGAGCACTCGAGCATGATGAAATAAAATAACCCAATCTTAGAATGGGCTATTGATACAGAGGAAGCTCTAACATCTTGAATCTCCAGTTACAGGAGATATTACAATACGTACCGAAGGGGTGAATGGTTTGCATTCAAGAAGCGACACGGATTTGCAGAATCAAAATGTTTCTGATTCTATAGCTCAAGTGGGGACCTATTCGATTGGGGAAGTGGCCAAAATGATTGGATCCACAATCAAAACCGTCCGTTACTACGATGAAATCGGATTAGTAAAGCCCACTAGCTATACAGAGGGGGGGCATCGATTATATACGACGGAAGATATATGGCGTTTAGAGCTGACTACAACCTTGCGCTACCTGGATTTTGGAATTGATGAAATAAGCCTGATCATCTCCGGAGAAATACCAATTGATAAAGCACTCGACTGGCAGATCGAATCGTTGGAGACGCAGGTTAGCGCGCTCACGAATACGATATCGATTTTGCGTCAAGCGAAGAAACACCAAGGGGATTCATTGCGCCATATCTATGATCTGGTAAACACACGGACCATAAATAGTGAAGAGCGATATCAATTTGTCAATGAAAAAGTGGAAGTATCCAAACTTTTAGATGGGATTCCTGCAGAATGGAGAGACTCACTATTATATTTTTTCAACAAATATATTATCAATCAAGTGAAAGTATCCGCTAAACAAACAGCTGCTTGGAATGAACTGCAGGAGCTCATAAACGATCCCCAGTTTATAGAGGATCTGAGAAATATCGAATTTCTGTTCTTTAATATCGTTCATCAGCCTCGATTTAATGCTGCCACATGGATCAGGAAGCTCGAAGATAATCAAAATCGATTGAATAAGGCATTGAAGAAAAAATGTTCTGCCGACAGTCCGTATGTACAGGCCATAGTCGAGGATTCGGCCATGTTGTATGCGAATTCAGAGCAATCGGCCAATAAAGAAGAGTTCTTCCGCTACATTGCCGAATATTTTCAGAGAACCAAAACCAAACGTCTCGAACGGTGCAATACGTTATGTTCCATTATAAGCCCGCAATATCACCTGCTTTCGAAAGGAGGCCTCTTATTGTATCAAGGAATTCAATGGAAGCTGAAACATATGCAAGGTCAATCATACGAACGAACAGTTGAGGGCTAAGCGCCCTCGGGCTGTTCATTTTACAATCAACTTTTTTGCAGCGTAAACTCTGGATGGTCGCCAATATTTTGCTCCAATAGCTTAAATGGCTGTTGCCTTAAATAATGATCGAAGAAATCCTGCGAGTAATCGTTAATGAGGCGGTGAACCTTTCGTATATCGACTCCTTCCATCTGTTCATATAACGGTGAAAACAGATATAAATCGGAGAAGCCCATATGCTTCATATCATTCATTTTCATCCAATAATTGCCGCCAACTGCTACATGCTCATACCGTGCTAGCGCGTCCTCCATCATCTTGATTAGCTCCTTATCTCGCATATGCTGGGCGCTATTTAGAGAGTCATCAGCGCTCATCATTAGAAACGGCTTCTCCAGACCACTTGCCGGAATCCGGAGCTTGCCATATAGGACGCCATCCATATTAAGGGCTGCTTTGATTCTGGAATCCGTTATTAGCATCTGGGTGCTTGTTGCTCCACCGAAGGAATGGCCAAACATCCCCACATTCTGCATATCCATTCGCCCCGTAAAACGTTGGTCCGGATCATTCTTGGCCAGCTTCTCCACTTGATTCAGCACAAACGTAGCGTCTTCCACCCATCCTTCATTTGCTTTATCTAAATAGGCGATTGACTCCGTTTCTTGCGGCACATAATTGGCCACACGGCCATCAGAAAAAACGGAAGCCGTGCTGCTGTAAGTGTGATCTATACCTACCACGATATATCCATGACTGACTAATTGTTCGATCTGAAAGGTGTTCTGATTTTTATGTCCACTAAATCCATGTGAGAAAAGGAGCACCGGATAGGCGGGTTCCTGATTGGATATCTCCGCGTTCTCAATGGCATGCGTTTTGACATAACCAAAAGTTGTAAACAAAAACTTCGGCATCCCCAGAATCGTGCTATACCCCTTGGCAAAAATATACGAGTCGGAAAGATATGGAACCGGCTTGCCTTTGGCTTTCGAATCTGCGGGATACCAGATTTGTACCATTAGCTCTCGTTTGTCGCCAGGCTCCGGTGTGAGGGTCTCTTCCCGCTGCTCATCCTTCCAATCGAATGTGACGGTGCCGATTTTGTACGGGCCTGTCGGCTTCTCGAAGGTGAATACCGGAAGTATGAGCGGCAGAGCTACGGCTACGAATGAATATATTACCGCCAGCGCTGTCACCGTAACAAGCTTTGCACGAGATGCTTTTTTCGCTATCCGCTCCTCAGGCTTAGACATCAATCTGCCAGCTGCAATAGCTAACGGAACTACTGTCATCGCATAAGCCGGAATCATCTGCCAGCGCATTCCTTCGATGACCCCATGCATCAGCATAATTATGGCGGAAATGCCGAAACCAATAAGCAGACCGCGCTGCGACTTGTTCCGGGCAAATATTAACCAACCAATCAGCAAAATATTGAAGACAACAAACAACATCTCAAAAGACCTCATAAGAATAAATCCTCCTCGTTTACTGTTCTAGCTGCTTTCTAATTCAAACGATACAATCTCCTGTAGGTGGACATTCAAGCCTTATTTTTAAATTCATTCGTTGTGCGCCCGCACTGTAAAATCGTGTTGAATCTCACCTAGCAGGAGATAGTAAAATACGTATCGGAGGTGTATCGATTTGCACACAAAGAGCATCAAGGATATGCATGATGCTTCTGATTCTCCAACACAAGCTGGAATCTATTCGATTGGGGAAGCCGCTAAAATGATCGGATCTACCGTAAAAACCGTCCGCTACTATGACGAGATTGGACTACTTAAGCCAACGAACTATACGGAAGGAGGGCATCGATTATATACGACGGAAGATATAGGAACACGAAGGGGATTCGTTGCGTTATATCTATAATCTGGTATACACACGGGTTATAAATCCTGAAAAACGAAATCAATTCATAACTGAAAAAGTGGAAAAATCCAAATTTTTAGATGGCATTTCTGAAGAATGGAGAGGTTCACTTTTTTATTTCTTTAACAAACGGATCGAACGTTTCAATACGCTATGTTCCATTTTAAGCCCCAAATTTCGCTTATTTTCTAAAGGAAACACTATACTGCTACAAGGAATACAGTGGAAGCTCGAACATATGTAAACAGCAATACCGAACAGCCGAGGGCTAGCCGCCCTCAACTATTCGTTTACAGGTTCAGAAATTCATTCTCAACCTCTCTGCAGTGTGAACTCCGGATGGTCACCGATATTCTGTTCCAATTGTTTAAACGGCTGTTGCTTCAAATAGTGGTCAAAGAAATCCAGCGAATAATCGTTAATAAGCCGATGTACGCTTCGTACATCCACCCCTTCCATCCTTTCGAACACAGGTGAAATCAGATACATGTCGGAGAAGCCCATATGTTTCATATGTTTAATTTTCATCCAATAATTACCGCCCGCTGTTACAGACTCTTGCCGTGCAAAAGTGTCACTAAAAAACTTGGTTAACTCCTCTCTTGTCGTACCCTGGGAAGCGATATTCTCATCGCTCATATTCTCTGTACCCGTTAGCGTGTCATCTGCGCTCATCAGCAGAAATGGCTTCTTCAGTCCGTCTGCCGGAATCCGGAGTTTGCCATATAGTCCACCGTCCATATTGATCGCTGCTTTAATTCTGGAATCTGTCATCAGCATTTGAGCGGTTGTTGCTCCACCGAAGGAATGACCGAACATGCCAATGTGCTCCAGATCCATTCGACCTGTAAAACGATGGTCTGGATCGTTCTTGGCAAGCTTCTCGACTTGATCGAGCACAAACGTAGCGTCTTCCACCCATTTTTCGTTTAATTTATCTAAATAGTCGATCGTATTACTTTCTTGGGGAACAAAATGTACAACACGGCCATCAGGGAAAACCGATGTAGTGCTATGGTAAGTATGATCAATCCCTACAACAATATAACCATGACTTGCTAATTGTTCGACCTCAAATGTGTTTTGATTTTTAACCCCGTTTAATCCATGCGAAAATAGGAGCACCGGATAGGTGGATTCCTTATCGGATAGCTCTGCTTCTTCAATAGCATGAGTTTTGACGAAGCCGATGCTTGTAAATAACAGTTTAGGCATATTCAAGGCTTTGCTGTATCCATTTGCAAAAATATCAGGGTGAGAAACATAGGGTGCTGTCTTTCCCTTTGTGGTTGAACTAGCCGGATACCAAATCTGTACCATCAATTCACGCTTATCGCCGGGTTCGGAAGTATTTGTCTCCTCTCGTCGATCATCTTTCCAATCATAGGACACGGTTCCTATTTTGTATGGGCCTGTCGGCTGCTCAAATGTGAATACCGGAAACAGGAGAGGCAGAGCCACGGCTATGAAAGAATAAAGCACTGCCAATATCGTAATAAGAATGACCCGTATTCGGGATGCCTTCTTTTTCACTTCCTTCGATTTGAACATGTACCTGTAAGCAAAGATAACGATTGGGATTAACGTCATCACATAGACCGGAATCATCTGCCAACGCATGCCTTCGATGAGCCCGTGAATCAGCACTACTATGGCGGAAATGCCGAAACCAACGAGCAGCCCTCGCTGCGACTTATTCCGAGCAAATATGAACCAACCGAGCAATAGGATATTAAAAATGGTAGACAACATTTCAAAAGACCTCATAAGAATAAATCCTCCTCGTTTACTGTTCTAGCTGCCCGCTAGCCAAAGTATACAACCTCCTGCGGCTGGACAATCAACACTTATTTTTCATGCCATTGTTAGAATCGAGCATGATGAAATAAAATAACCCATTCTCAGAATGGGTTATTGATACAGAGGAATCTCTATACGACGGAAGATATTTGGCGCTGAGAGCTCATTACTACTCTTCGTTATCTGGATTTTGGATTTGATGACATACGCAAAATGATGTCTGGAGAAATACAGGTTGCCAAGGCGCTTGACTTGCAGATCGAAGCTTTGGAAACGCAGGTTAGCACACTTACGAATATGATATCGATTTCCGTCAGGCGAAGGAACACGAATCCGCATCCGGGTAGAAACCGCTTTGAAACAGCAATTGTCTGTTGATAGTCCTATCGTACAAGCTATTGTTGAGGATTTTGTTATGATGTATGCGAACTCAGAGCAATCTAATGACAAATCAAAATTTTTCTGCGAATTCGCCCAATATGTGCTGAACTCCGTAACAGAACGTATCGAACGTTTCAATAAATTATGTTCTATCTTGAACCCAAAGTGGCGCTTAATACATAATGGTAACGCTTTGCTGCTGCAAGGAATGCAGTGGAAACTTGAACATTTGGATGAAGGGTAAACAAGCGCTAATGGCTCAATCTACAGCAAGACGAACCGTTGAGGGTTAGTCGCCTCAACGGTTCGATTACAGTGTCAGAAATTCACTTCGCTCTCAGCCCTTTTTTAGCGTGAAATCTGGATGGTCTCCAATATTTTGGTCTAATCGTTTAATTGGTTCTTGTTTTAAATAATGGTCAAAGAAATCGAGCGAATAATCGTTAATCAATCGATGTGCACTACGTACATCCAACCCTTCCATCCATTCGAACAAGGGGGTAATCAGATACATATCGGAAAAGCTCATATGTTTATTGTGTTTAAGCGTCATCCAGTAATTTCCGCCTGCTGTTACTGGCTCATATCGTGCAAACATTTCATCGTAATACTTTGCAACCTCTTCTCTATTCGTACCCAGGGCAGCAATGTCCGCGTCGCTCGTGTTCGCTACACCTTTCACCGTATCATCGGCACTCATCATCAGAAATGGCTTCTTCAGTCCGTCTGCCGGGATTCGCAGTTTGCCATATAGTACGCCGTCCATATTGATTCCCGCTTTAATTCTGGAATCTTCCAGTAGCATTTGAACCGTTGTAGCTCCACCGAAGGAATGACCGAACATGCCAAGGTGTTCAAGATCCATTCGGCCTGTAAAAAGACCGTCTGGGTCGTTACTGGACAGCTTTTCGATTTGATCGACTACAAATTTAGCATCTTCTACCCATACTTCATTCCTCTTGTCCATAAATGAGTACTTCATCTGTTCAAATCCCTGTACGCCTCCCGAGTCAAAATTTGCAACACGCCCATCAGGGAAGACGGATGCAACGCTGCTGTAAGTGTGATCGATACCTACGACAATATAACCGTGACTTGCTAATTGTTCGACTTGAAAGGTGTTTTGATTTTTGTATCCAGTGAATCCATGTGAAAACACGAGCACCGGATACTTGGAATCCGTATCAGCTAGCTTGGCATTCTCAATCGCATAAGTCTCGACGAGATCAAGGTCTGTAAATATTTTCTTAGGCAACTTCATTACTTTATTGAATCCTTCTGCGTAAGGAGCCGCATCAGCAATATATGGCGCCGTCTTTCCCTTTGCAGTTGAACTAGCCGGATACCAAATCTGTACCATCAGTTCACGCTTATCGTCGGGTGCCTTAGTAAAGTGTTCCTCTCGCGTGTTATCTACCCAATGGTATGATACGGTTCCTATTTTGTATGGACCTGTCGGCTTCTCGAATGAGAAGATGGGAAACAGGAGCGGCAGGGCCACTGCTACAGTAGAATAGAGCGCTGCGGTTGTCGTAATCAGAATAGTCCGTATCCGGCGCGGCGCATTCTGTTTCTGTCCTTTCGGTTTGAAAAGTGCAACGCTGACCACTGGGAATAACGTCATCAGATAGACCGGAATCATAGGCCAACGCAGGCCTTCGACGAGCCCATGTGTAACCATAAATAAGATGGAGATGCCAAAACCAACGAGCAGCCCTCGCTGCGACTTGTTCCGAGCAAATATCAACCAACCGAGCAATAGGACATTGACGGTGATTAATAACATTTCAAAAGTCCTCATCTGAAAAAGCCTCCCTGTTCACTATCTTGATGCCTTCTCGTTCCCTGTCTCTTGGAACTAAAAATAAGTATAAAACCTCCTGTTACAGGAGGTTCAATACTCTGGTGGAGCAGAATCTGGCGATAGTTTCAGGCTTTATGATGTAATGAGGCTTCGGATCAAACCAATGAAAAGCTTGGGCCGCTATAATCGTATCAACAGATTCTGCTTTTAGATAAGTAAACGTACTTCATTTCCTCGATACGCGGCCAAGTACTTCTATCCATTCTCCCTCTCGTTCAACTTATGTAGGTGTTTATTTCATTTTCTCCTTAATTAACTCTGCCGAGCTGAGTTGCAGCACTTAACTTATTGGTTTGAAATACACCCATTCCGGATCGCCTTCATCAAGGTTCTCGATCACGCCGCTCCTGACAAACCCAAGAGATTCACAGACCTTTTGCATCGTTACATTGGATTCATTCGTTGATGTGAATAATTTGGAAGTTGGGCAGTTTTTTTCGACATACTGAATAAGCCCGCTTGCAGCACCCTTCCTTCTGAATTGAGGAAGTACGATTAATAACCAAATGAAGCAATTATCATAGAACGAAGTATCAAACACGGTAAAGCCAACTGGTTTACCATCCATTCTCGCGATAATGCACGTTTCTTTTTCTATGGATTCCGATAGATACTCTTTCCTGCTGTCATTCCCGATAACGCTACTATCGATTTGGCAGATGCCTTCTAGATCAAGACTTGTCGCCTTTTCAATAATCATAAAATATATTCCTTTCTTGTGAGCGTGAATTCTTCGCAGGCTGCAATTTGCAAAACGAAGAAAACTTTCCCCTCGTGTAGTGGTTTTAAATGATATATATTCTTCAAGGGCGTCAATTTTCCTGCGATGCATCGCAGAAACAGGAAACAAACAGCAGAGCATTCCCGGCCATTGACTGGTGGAAATGCTCTGCTGCTTCTACATCGTTGCTTCAGTTATATAGTAAAACAAGAGAGTATATATCTTTTTAGACTGTCATTGCCTTCTGAACAACATGACTATCTACATATTGTTTGAACTTCACGATTTTTCCGTTTTCGAGTTCCCAGACGTGTACAAAATCTGCTTGAAATGCTTTTCCCGTCTTTTTATACGTTCCCGAATAGGCACCTTCCGCAATAATAATATCCTTACCTTCTACTTCATGATACGTATGCACACTTGCTTTATAATCATTCCATTCGGATGCCAGGCGGCTAAATACATTTTCCATGACAGCTTCTGGACCGATGTATGTTCCGCCATATGGAAAACCTGCCGCTTCGGTCCATTCTACATGCTCTGAAAGAGCTTCAAGCAAACGCTGAGCGTTTGAAGAGGACGGACCTTCATATGTGCTGTGAACAATTTCTAAATTGGTAAGTTGACTCATTATTTTCGTTGCTCCATTTTCTATATCGATATTCGTTCGTTTTAATAAAATTTAACAACATCCTCAAATGGCAAGAATGTTCTTTCACCTGCTTGCTCATTTGGCTCGCCAAATGGCATTTGCGCTACTAAGCTCCATTGTTGCGAAATATTCCAAGTGTTCTTCACTTCTTCGTCAACAATTGGATTATAGTGCTGTAAAGATGCCCCAATGCCTTCTGCTGCTAGAGACATCCATACTGCATACTGCAGCATTGCACTTCCTTGATGAGACCAATAAGGAAATTGTTCTTTATAGAGTGGAGCTTTTTCTTGCATTTGTTGGACGGTCTCTTGGTTTTCAAAGAATAAAATCGTCCCTGCTCCATCCCGAAATCCTTGTAATCTTTCCACCGTTGCTTCAAAATTTTCTGCTGGAACGCGAGCACGAAGCGTTTCTTTTACGATATCCCAAAACTTTTCATGCTCGGCGTTCATTAATACAACCATGCGTCCACTTTGCATATTAAAAGAAGATGGCGCATGTAAAGCCGTTTTTAGAACTTCATTGATTCTTTCTTTCGTAATCCATTCATTCTTTCTCACCTTGCGGATTGAACGGCGATTGATGATTGCATCTTTTAGGTTTGTTGTGGCTACTGACATTTTTGGTTCCTCCAATATATGTTTTATTTATAAATGATATATTTGCTAATTCCTTGTATACACGACCTCGCCTTTCCTCTTATCCCCCCTCTAGTTGTAACAACAGCGATTACAACGTAGGCAAAAAAATATGCATGCTCTACTATAGAGAATTGCACCTGAATACTTACACACATACTGCGAAGCGTATGTCTGCTCGTATTGTACAATCAGGATTGGGCTGCTCGTGGAATTAAAATATCACTGGATTGTATTTTCACTTTCCTCCATTTTCAAATTCGCGCCCCTGATGTAACCATTATAGTTACAACTAAATTAGAAGTCAACCACTCCATGATAAAAATTTTGGGTGATGCAGTATATACCGCCCCGTCTACACTCCATCGGACAAACATGGAAATATATCTTTTCAGTGATATCCACGAATGTACATTTCATCCATTTCCTTATGACATATGTATATAAATAAAGATTTACGCCTGTGGAAAGGTTGTGAACGCGTGCCTCAACAGAAGCAACCAGCTAAGGCCAAAACCAAACAGGCGTCTTCTCGCTTCTCACGCGTTGGGGAAGAAAGCATGTGATCGACCGATATCATATCTTCGATACAGCAAGCTAGTGACGGTCTATCGTGAAGTTATTAACGCTAAGCTGAAAGAAAGCTTATTACGGTTAGAAACGCAGGATAGGAGGGAATAATTTTGGAACAGTATCAAATCGGACCTTGGGATCACCTGATCGATACCGTCTCACCCGGCACGGTGCTAGAGCAGTATGTTCCCCCAGAGCTTGAAGCATTGGGACGGCAAGTAATGGAACGGTATGACATGAAGGTGTCCAATATGGTTCTCATCACATCCAAGCCGGACAAAGGAGGCGCGATCTGGAGAATAGACACAGACAAGGGACCACGAAGCATCAAGGTTCTCCACCGTCATCCTCATAGGAGCTTATTCAGTATAGGTGCTCAAGAATATCTGGTGCAGCAGGGAGCCAGAGTCCCCGCTCTTATTCCAACCATAGATAATCACTTGTACGTGGAGGCCGGCGGGAAGAGCTGGATTGTAACCGACTGGATTGATACACTTGCGCCTGTATCCAAGATCGATCTTGATGGCGCTTCTCAGCTTTGCCAAGGCCTAGGGGAGTTCCACCTGTGGACCAAAGGGTATCGCCCTCCTCAAGGTGCGGCCAAATCCTCGCGGCTTCATGGTTGGGTGAAATACTATCAAAAGATCATCGCCAAGATCGGCTGGTTCCGGGATATTGCAGAAGCTTACAAGGAAACAGCCGGCAGCCAGCCCTTGCTGCAGGTGGCAGACGAATTCGAACGTCAAGCACGGGAAGCCTTAGACCGCTTAAACGCATCGGAGTATGCGAACATGGTCGCTATGGGAGAGCCTCATTGGGGACTTGCCCACCAAGATTATGGCTGGTCTAACGGTCAGATGGGACCCGGAGGGATATGGGTTATCGATTTGGACGGCGTATCCTACGATCTGCCATTCCGCGATCTTCGCAAGATTATGACGAGTACGATGGATGACATGGGCGCTTGGGACATTACTTGGATTCGCGGCATGATCGAGGCTTATAATCGCGGCAACCCGATCGACCAGCAAATGTTCGAAATCTTATGGATCGACATGGCATTTCCGAATGAATTCTATAAGCACGTCAAAGAAATGGTATTCGATCCTGTCAACTTCCTTAACCTTGAATTAGCGCCAATTCTACAGCGTATTCTTGCGACAGAAGCCACAAAGTGGCAAGTTCTCCAAGAACTGTACGCAGACAAGGAGAAATACCCTGTCGGCACTTACGAGCAGCAATATGTTCCCGAGCAATGGAATCTTGCGGTTCCAGAACTGGATAGATGCTTTGTTCTCTCCGCCCCAGCTCCATTCTTCGATTATACAGTTCCTGTTCCTGCATTCACATCTCAAAGTCAACAATCTGGCGCATCGGACCCATTGCCTGCTGAGTTGATTCCTTATAACGAGCCAGCAGCATTCTTCGATTATACAGTTCCTGTTCCTGCAATCACATCTCAAAGTCAACAATCTGGCGCATCGAACCCATTGCCTGCTGAGTTGATTCCTTATAACAAGCCAGCAGCATTCTTCGATTATACAGTTCCTGTTCCTGCATTCACTTCTCAAAGTCAACAATCTGGCGCATCGGACCCATTGCCTGCTGAGTTGATCCCATATAACGAGCCAGCAGCAGCAGCTCAGTCTCTATCTTTGGAGCCTGCCCCTTCTGCCCTTTCTGCCCCTCCTGCCCCTCCTTCCGCTCCTGCAGAACCAGTAGCTTCCCAGGGAGTTGCAGCTCTTCCTGTTCATGCAACCACATTAGCCCCTCAACAGCCTATATCTCTCCGTCCTTCTAGATCAAGTTCAAATGCGAAGAAGAAACGACGTAGAACAGCCCGTCGTACTATCACCGCATCACGCCGCCGTATAAATTCATCGAAGAGGAGCGGCGTATCTAAGAGAAAGACAGCTGTGGGCGTTAACAACAAGCAGCGAACCGTCAAGAAAATAACCTCTGCCAAGAGCAGAACAACCAAAGCTAATAGGCCAAGCAAGCGTATTCTATCCAAACGCCCTACCTCTCCCCAATTGGCTCCAAAGCAGAAGACAAGAAAGGTCTCAAGGAAGACCGCTTAACGAGAGGAGGAGACTGCAAGCATGAACGTACTCATCATATGCACTGAAAAGCTCCCGGTTCCCAATATAAGAGGCGGTGCAATCCAGACTTATATTGGCGGCGTCGCACAGCAGATCAGCAGCCATCACCGCTTGACGATACTCGGCCGATCAGATCCTGAATTGCTGGGAGACGAGATTGTGAACGGCATTCGATACGTTAGAGTGCCTTCAGATGGACTGTTCGATAAATATGCCGAAGGCGTCATTCAATTTTTGAATCAGAGAACTGAACATTACGACCTGATCCATATCTTTAATCGACCACGCATGGTTCTTCCCGTCCGTAACTCTTCCCCCCAGTCCCGAATCGTGCTCAGCATGCACAATGATATGTTTCACCCAGCTAAAATTCATCATGAGGAAGCGCATGCGGTCATTGCAAACGTCGAACGAATTGTTACGATCAGCAATTTCATCGGCCGTGAGATTCTCCGCTATTATCCGCAAGCCGAACCAAAGCTCAGAACGATCTATTCCGGCGTTGATCTCAATCGCTTCGCCCCATGGATGGAATCGCAATCAGCTCACCAAGAGCGGCAGACATTACGCGCACAGCATCAGTTGGAATCCAAGAAAGTAATTTTGTTCGTAGGCCGCCTGTCTCGGAACAAAGGACCTCACGTCTTAGTGCGAGCCATGTCTCAACTGAAGCATTCCGATGCTGTGCTTGTCGTCGTCGGAGGCGCATGGTACAGCGATAATCGAGTCAGCGACTATATTGCTTATGTGCGGGCTCTGGCTGAAAGGGCATCCTTGCCAGTTGTCACCACCGGATACGTTGAAGCGCATGATGTGCACCGTTGGTTCTGCGCCGCGGACGTATTCGTATGCACCTCGATATGGGATGAACCGCTTGCACGGGTACATTACGAAGCGATGGCCGCAGGACTGCCCTTCATTACAACTGCCCGAGGAGGCAATCCGGAAGTTATCATGAACGATAACGGTCTGCTAATCACAGACCCCGACAATCCTCTGGAGTATGCCGAGAAGCTGAACCAATTGCTGTCGAATATGGATAATGCCCGGCAGATGGGCCTTCGCGGCAGACGGTTAACAGAACAACGCTTCAACTGGGAGCGGGTAGCTCAGGAGATATTGTCCGTGTGGGGGTAAATCTAAGAAAGCAGGATCATGGACCAGTAAGATAAAAGCTTCAGATCATGTGAAGTATGGGAACTATAAAGTTATAAAGTTTTGATCGTAATTAAGCCCTTCCGGCTCCAATATGGAACTGCTTAAGGGCTTATTATTTTCCCTAGGTAATTAGGCAATAAGAATCAATTAAGAAATGCCCGAGGCTTCACCCGGGCATCTTGCGTCATACATTACCGATATAAGTCCTTGCGGCGGCTCCCTTCACCCGTTCCCGATTCCATAATAATCATAGCCCCATGCCTTCATCTGCTCACCGTCAAGCACATTTCTGCCATCGAACACCGCCGCATTTCTCATCAATTGAATCAAGTCAGACCAACTCGCAGAAGCGTACTCCGGCCATTCTGTACAGATGATAACCGCATCAGCCTGTCGCACAGTGTCCTTAATTGACTCGAACTGCACGATATTTTTGTGTAACAGCTGTTCCGGCAATGCCGCCACCGGATCATGAACCTGGATTGCCGCCTCTGACTGCAGCAAGTGTGAGATCATCTTCAGCGAGGGAGCCTCTCTTAAATCGTCCGTTCCCGGCTTAAATGACAATCCAAGCACCGCAATTATTTTACCGTCAAGCCCTCCAAGACGTCGCACCATCTGTTCGATGAAATATTGATACTGGGTCTCATTAATATACACGACCTGCTGCAGCAGACTTAAGTTCGTGTCATGCTCCTTCGCGATATGCAAGAGCGACTTCACATCCTTAGGGAAACAGGAGCCTCCGTATCCGATGCCTGCTTGCAGGAACGACTTGCCAATACGCGGATCATACCCAATACCTACCGCAATGTCGGAAATAGATACATCGATCTGATCGCATAATCTGGCTAATTCGTTCATATACGATATTTTGGCTGCCAAGAAAGCGTTTGCCGCATACTTGATCATTTCAGCGGTCGCAGGCTTCGTCACCACATAGGGACTATCGATATCCCGATATATCATCTTCACTTGTTGTGCGGCTGCATCAGAGTCGCTGCCAATCACGATCCGATCAGGATGAAACGCATCATATACTGCGCTGCCTTCCCTAAGAAATTCCGGGTTGGATACGACATCAAACGGAATAGAACTTATCTGCGCTTCTGAGATCCACTGTACAACCTGTTTCTGCGTCCCGACCGGAACGGTGCTTTTCATCACGATCAGCTTATATTCCTGCATATGATTTCCGATCATCTCGGCTACACTGCGGATATATCGCATATCCGAGCTTCCATCTTCCAGAGATGGAGTGCCTACACAGATAAAGACGACTTGCGACTCACGAATCGCTTGCACCGGATCGACTAGAAAACAAATATTTGCATTACTTAAATGGGTACGAAGCAGCGTGTCCAAGCCAGGCTCATAAAATGGCAAGGTCCCATTCGACAGGGCTGAAATCTTGGAGTTATCTGTATCAAAACCAAGTACCTTCCATCCTAATTCGGCTAATAATAGTGCGGTAGTCGTCCCTACATAACCAACACCCGCAACTAACGTTTTCATAGGTTCGCCTCCCGAGCGGGTTGTACCATATAATCTCGACTGACGATCGCGCCTTTCAAGCTCATGTTCTTAAGGGATACGCCTTCAAGAATAATACTATCTTCAATCCGGCAGTCTTCCAAGTTCACGCGGGGGCCTATCGTGGTATAAGGTCCAATCTCGCATGTCACCAACTGGCTCGTGTTACCCACCATAACCGAAGAACTGAACTTATTGGTACTGCTTGTCGTCTCCATTGCGAGGGTTCCTTCATCGGCTAATTGCTGAAGCATCCATCGATTAGCTTCTAGCCATCGTTCTATCGTGCCTACATCCGTATGAGGTTGATAGGTAATATCATAGGATATAGCGTACTTCGCTTCAATTAACCATTGAATGGCGTCCGTTATCTCGTATTCTCCCCTTTTCGACGGAGAGATCGCGTGTACAGCTTCAAAGATTTTAGAAGTAAATGCATATGCTCCCATAATGGCGAGATTGGATTTCGGCTGGGCTGGCTTCTCCTCTAACCCTATGATGCGATGTTCCTTTATTTCTGCAACTCCGTAATCCTGCGGCTTCTCAACCTCTCCTAACAACAACGCTCCATCTTGTCGTTCTAGCAGAATCGAATCCCGCAAGCCTTCCAACGTCTGGCCAATCAAGTTGTCACCAAGCAGTAGAATAAAGCTATCAGAACCAATAAATGCTTCTGCTTGCTTGACCGCATCTGCTATTCCAAGCGCCCTTGCCTGATAAAGGTAGGTTATAGATGCCCCCCACTGCTCTCCATTCCCTACACTTTCACGGAACAAAGGATCATGCGCCGCTTGGATAACGATACCAATCTCCTTGATACCCAGGTCAAGAAGCTTCTCAATGTTATAGAATAAAAGCGGCTTATTAGCTACTGGTAGTAGAACTTTGGAGGTTGTATTCGAAAAAGGTTGGAGCCTGGTGCCATTGCCTGCACAAAGAATCAATCCCTTCATATAGGTTCGCTCCTTGTCTTTCGTCGAGTTGCATTAAAATATGATTATTCTTAACTATTAGTAAGGGCGAGTATGAGATAATAGGGAAAATATACTTCTGTACTTCATCCCCTGCCGTTCTTAACTGCTGCAACATCCACGATTAACGTCGTTCATTCACCCAAACATATAAAGACGGCAAGCATACTATAGAATGAAACTTGCATAGTTTCTATTTTCTTACAGAGAGGAACTGATTAAATTGTCAAAATTAGACAGATTCAAGGCCGAGCTCTCCAAGTACGGATTAGATGAAATTGACGAGATCGATGTCGAATACGAAAATGGCACCACTTCCAAGTACAACTACGCGGATTTGCTCGAGAGCGGTGAAGAGGTCGAAAATGAATCTTCCTACAATGAATGGATTTCCACTGTAAATTGGGACGAAGTTGAAGAACTGAAATTGGAACTGATTAACGGTCAGAAATATCAGATCAGCCTTGAAGAACAAGAAGATGGAGACTATTACGATGAAGAGGACGAGGATGACGAGTCCTATTCCAACGATGAAATGGATGAATATGAAGAAGAATACTATGACGACAATAGGGATAACTACTAAGTTCCGACTGCATGAATAGAGGCCGGCCTAATCCTTTATGGGAACGAGCGGCTCGTTGTTTTAAGCCTCTCTAATTCTCCCCTTCTTCGCAATGCCAAAAACAAACAGAGCATTCCCGGCCATTGACTGACGGAAATGCTCTGCTTCTTCAGCATATAGTCTCTCTACATATTGTTTGAATTTCACGATTCGTTCGTTGATTCATTTTTCCACTCCATGCTTCCATATCGATATGAATAAAACTTCACTACATCCTCAAAAGACAAAAATGTTCTCTCGCCCGGTTGCTCGTTAGGTTCACCATATGGCATTTGAGCCACCAAGCTCCATCCTTGCGGAATATTCCAAACGCGCTTCAAATTTATATCACCTATTTTTTATACAAAAAACTAAATTTAGTGTATAATTATTGTAATTTCCTTTTTATACATATTTTGATGCATGAAGGTTAGGATTTTATTTTTTCGAAAAGAGAGGTTGTATTATGGAGCAATGGTTCTGGTTGCTGCGCAGCCGAATTGATGACCTGGATAGTGAATTACAACAAAGACTCTATCGTTCCTATCACCGGTTCGTATATAAGGATATTTATTTGCTGGTCCGCGATCATCCATTGACCGAAGACATTATCCAGGAATCTTTCATGAAGATCATTACATACGGTCCAACCACCAAATATTCCACCAACCTTAAAAGCTGGATCATGCGAGTGGCGCGCAATACCGCCTTCGATTGGCTGCGAAAAAATAAAAAAGACCGCCGCTTGTTTGCGTTTTGCTCCCCTCATCCGATGGAATGGACACATTGCGCCTACACGAATGTCGCGGAAGAAGTCGAGCTCAAAGAACGCGACGCGTTACTGCATCAAGCCCTCCACGAACTGAAGCCGGAATATCGCACGCTGCTCACCATGTATTATTTGGAAGAAAAGACTTATAAGGAAATCAGCCGGGAGCTGCACGTAACCGAACAAGTTATCACCCAACGATTGGCGAGAGCACGCAAGAAGCTGCTTCAACATTTTTCAAGAAAATGGGGTGAGCACGGCCGACGAAGCAAGAAAAGATGATCAGAGGAGGGAGATCCCTTCGTTTGGATAAAAAAATAGACGTATTCAAACCCGGATAACGAAGCTTTGAATACGCCGCCAATAAATCATTCTTTAATTCAATCCGTATTTTTCAAACACGTCTTTCCGCAAAATAGCATACTCCGCTGCCTCTTCATTGTCGGCCGTCACTTGAAATTCGGGGGTTTCGTTCAAACTGAACTTGCCCAAGTTTTGATTGATGATAGCATACTGACCGAACGTGTTCTTTTTCAGAAAAATAACGCTCTTGTCGCCTTCGTACAATTCAATGTAATTCTCGCGCGTCAATTTCGTCTTCTCATTTTCGATATCCAAATAGGCCAATGGTTCGATAATAGTTAATGGCGCATCCTCTTGCAATATTTGTTCCGGACCTTTGAGCACTTTGTCGATGCTGATATCCGTTAATGTGTAGAAATCCTGCAATGTGCCGTCATCAAAATGAGTAGACACCGGATTCCGCTCTTCGAAACGCTGCACCGCCGTACCAATTACGATCAAGTCCGCAAAGGAATCCAACTGATCAGCGTTCTCAAAATTGACAAAGTTGGCATGAATCGAGATCGTTTTGGATGGGTCTGAATCTGATGTCGCTTCAAGCATTGAGCCGCTTATATTACCCCATGCCATCACCAGAAGCAGTGCGGCTGCGGCAACAAACAAACCTGCGTTTATTTTCCGTCGCATTATTTCGCCAATCTCCCTTCATACTATTAGAATAGCGTATTAATTGCCCCACTTTGCTTTTAATTCGTTTTTATCATAGGTTTGAGGGCCGATGTCTTGAATGCCTTGTTTCATGACCGAAGGGCCCGATGAACTTGGACTATGGGCGAGGCTTACCGTATGGCCAATTTCATGGGTTGCATTGGACACGATCTGGCTGTGGGTCATCTTGTAACTTTTCATCGTATTATCATAGATGGTAGCCGTGGAATACGCCCATTTGTCGTTTGGCGACGCCTCTACATAAGTGCCTCCGGAAAGTTTATAAGGGACGATCTGACCAAGCAGCGTGCTAGTGCCCGTAGTTCCTACATAATATCGATCGGGGTCGCCGCTGGTTGTTGTCGTTTTGGACACCTTTACCTTCGAAGAAATTCCATTCCAGTTGGTGCGCGCCGTCTCGTAATGATTGTCATATCCATAAGAAGAGACGGACGAATGATAGTAGGCAGAGAACGACCCCGCGGCTCTCCCGCCGCTGAAATAAGCGGCCGAGACGACAGAAGATAATACCATTGCAGCGATAGGCAAAGCGGCAACCGACGCAATTAACGCATTTTTCTTCACAGAAACTCGCTTCACTATGTTTACACCACCTTAACGAATATTCATATCATTGCAGATTTGCAGCTTACTTGCTTCCTAATCTCTCTCCTATTGATACCTCCTTTTTTGTAAGCTTCCCTTTGCTTTACAAAGAAGATGGGGAGTTGCCATGTTACATGGCTGCCGTTTACCTTTGTAAAAGAAGGAGCGAAAAGAGCCGATTCTAATAGATGCCCGCAATATCTCTATTAGGAAGCGGCTCTTCTTGCTATATATAACGTATGCAACCTCCAAAATCTGACGTTTTTTTTCGTTCATTCGCATTTACTAGGTAAAAACAATGAGGTTAATTATAGCACCACTAGAACTTGGAGAATTCAACATATATGAAAAAAGCTATCCCTGCCGCCATCAACGGTGACGAGGGGATAACTCTTTTTCTCTTTGCTATTCCTTTACTTTTTCTATCCGCTTATTGAACCTGGATCTTCATCTCCAGCTCCTTGATATACTGTCTATGATGCTTATCCATGTTCACAGTCAGCTTCCGCCCGATAGGGGATTTCTCCTCATAATTGACGAACTCGCTAATATAGCTGTTCTCTTTCAAATTTATCGCTCTTTATCGTATCCGTCTCGTAGTATGTTCCTTGATCATCTGTTATATAAAAGTCTCTTGGCTCCCTATCTTTTTCCTGGAGATGAACAATGATCTTGTCCTGCTGCAACTCCATATCCGTAATCGTGATACGGCCAATCCCCTTCTGTTCGAGTACGAACGGCTTGTCCGGAGTCGGAGTCTCCTTGATAACAGCCTGAACTCCTTCCGGCTTGCCTTTATCCTGCGTACTATCAGTCCGAACATAAGGCTTGACGGTGATCGATTTGACCTTATGTCCGAAAGTGACAAACTTGGCCTTATCCAGCCAGCTGTCGTCCTGCTGTCGGAACCCCGGCAGTCCACCCGGTTGAAGCATCACTCCTCTATCATCCGCTTTTGCAGCGAGTATAAGTCAGATCCTAAGGAAATATTCTCCCGGATCGTCTCCTCAATCCGCGTGCGAACGGCTGGGTTGCGTTGAGCTTCACCGAAACACATGACGATCAAATCTTGCTGTTTATGCAGGCTAGCAAACAACGCTTGGAAGTAGAGGGTCAGCTTCTGTTCCAGCAATACCTCATTGTCCATCATACTGAGCGCCTCATGCCGAGAAGTTGTGAAGCATTTCCACCTCAGGAGGCGAAGCGCTAAGTTCTATGTTTTCTCATGCTATAATAATCATTACATATCAGGTATATAATTACATCGTCTTTTACTATGAGTAATAGGAGGCGCACAGATGATGAAAAATTCCACGTTTCTCTCCGTCAACCCTTTTTCATCTGATTTTAAAGATAAGGCATACTCGTTGTATGAACAGCTTCGGATCCATGATCCGATTCACAAAACGGTCATGCCCAACGGCAACACGGCCTGGATCGTGTCGCGGTACGAAGATGCCGCAGCCGCCCTGAAAAACGAACGTTTCAAAAAAAATCTGTTTCAGTTCGTAAGGCCCGAAGAAGTAGGCGTCCCTGCGAGCAGAATGGATCTGCTATTACGTCACATGCTCAACTCTGACCCACCGGATCACACTCGCCTGCGTTCCTTGGTGCAAAAGGCATTTACTCCCCGCATGATTGAAAAAATGCGCGCGCGTATTCAGGAAATCTCACATTGGCTCATTGACAAGGTAGAAGCTCAAGGGTCCATGGAACTCATTCGAGATTATGCGTATCCTCTCCCTATCATCGTCATATGCGACATGTTGGGGCTGCCCAATGAAGAGCGCGATCAGTTCCGCACATGGTCTCACGCCATGGTCTCAGCCTTCAATTATCCGGAGAGATATCAACAAATCACATCAGAAATCGATCAATTCACCTCTTATATCAAGGCATTGATCAAGAAATGCCGCTTGGATCCGCAGGAAGATTTGTTATCTTTGCTCACGCAAGCGGAATCCGAAGGCAGCACACTGTCCGAACAAGAACTCGTATCGATGATCTTTCTGTTGATCGTAGCCGGGCATGAAACGACCGTAAATCTGATTGGCAACGGCATGTACGCGTTGATGCAGCACCGGGACCAGCTGGAAGCGCTTCGAGACACGCCTGCCCTGATTGACTCGGCAATCGAAGAATTGCTCCGCTTCATGGGCCCTGTCGAATTTGCGACCAACCGCTGGGCTGGAGAAGACTATGAATGGGGCGGCAAGACACTCGCCAAAGGCGATGTCGTGCTGATCGCGCTTGCGTCAGCCAATCGCGATCCCGAATGTTTCGAGCATCCGGAGCGATTGGATATCAGGCGCGGCAACAACCACCATATTGCGTTCGGAACGGGAATCCATCATTGCTTGGGAGCGCCCCTCGCCCGCATGGAAGGACGGATTGCCATTGGCACGCTGCTCGGACGATTGCCGAACATGAAGCTTGCTGTCGCACCCGATCGCCTTGAATGGCAGCCCACTTACATTATGAGGGGATTTACTGCTCTGCCCGTTCAATTTGGGTGAACGCCTACCTATTAATTGCATATAGTCGGCAAAGGTCGATTAATTTAAGCTGATTCAACTCTACGCTGCTTGCGGTCCCGCTGTATTCCTCCAGACATTGTTGAACCATAGCTTTATACTGGTTCGGGACCGCCTTCATGCCCCACTCGCCGCAGGAGAATCCGCAATGAAATTCAAAAGGAAAGGAGTTATCTAAATAAAACCAAGCATCCACATGAATTCCACCTTCTCATGATCATTCTTCAACCATTCGCCTATTGCGGTCGGTCAAGAAACAGAGACACACGAATGCTGCCAAAGCCAGTCCTCCGCTTGCCATTAAAGAGGTGGAAAACGCCCTTACATAATCCGGCAGCTCCGCTTCGATAAGAGATTGCCCCAGCGAGGCCGAGAACAAAATACCGATCAAGGCCACCCCTAACGAATTTGCCAAATACATAAATGTAGTGAACAAGCCCGAACCCGTCCCGGCATCCTTTATAGGCACTGCGCTGAGAACGACGTTGACAAGCGGCGTAGTGACCATACCAAGACCGAGACCATATATCAATAATATCAATATATTTCGGATATGCAGCAGATCCATCGCATCAACATATAGCGACCCAATGAGTAATAGGCTGCAGCCACCCATTACCAGAGCGCCTATTTTCAGCACAGCCATCCCCCATCTCCTGACGATTCGAGACGATACCAAGGAAGTCAGGAAAAAACCTATCCCTAGAGGCAGAAAAATCAGACTCGTGTATTGAACATTATAATGCAAACCGAATTGCAAATAATAACTCAAAATGAAGAAGAAGGAGAACATGCTGAGATAAATCAGCACAACTGTTGCCATGCCTACGCCAAAAGAACGATGTTTGAAAATAGTCAGGTCGACTAGCGGAGAAGCATCCCGCTTCCGTTTCCGAATTTCTACCGCGATAAAAGCAAACAGAACCGGAAGAGCTAATAGCAGACAGCTCCAGGTCCAAATCGGCCATCCTTGTTTTTGCCCCTCCGATAGCGGATAAACAAGCAGAAACAATCCGCTCATTAGTACGACAGTCCCGGCCCAATCGATACTTTGCGCCCGTCCTCCGCGCGACTCGGGTATAATCGGCAATAACAGCAGAACAAGAATGCCGAACGGCACATTGAAAAAGAATACGGTCCGCCAACCGAGATCGAACGGATTCCAATTGACGAGAATTCCTCCGAGGATGAGACCAAAGGCGAATCCAAACCCGATCATTGCGCCGTAAAAGCCGAAAGCGAGCGCCTTCTCCCGCGGCAGAAAGCTGACCTGCATCGTGGACAGCACCTGAGGTTGGATAAGCGCCGCGGCCAGACCTTGCGCGATGCGAATGGCAATCAGAAGTGTCGGATCCGAAGTCAAGCCGCCCAACGCAGCCATGACCGTAAACCCGCTCACCCCGATAAGCAGCATCCGTTTTCTTCCGTATATATCCCCAAGCTTCCCGCTCACAATCAGCGCCACGGCCAGACCGAGTGAAAAGCCGGTGACCATAAGCTGCGCTTCGGAGAAGCTGGCGTGCAGGCTGTTCTGCATAGTCGGAAGCGCGACCTGAATCATATAGGTGTTCAATGAAATAAGTAATGTCGGGAGCAGAATAACCGCAAGCGCATACCAACGGCGCGGATCAACCTGTTGTTCCGCCATTCCGTCGGTCGATAGTGCAGCGGATGGTTGTTCGGACATAGCATTTCCTCCTTACATATAGAAGTTGTTCAAAAAGTCCCCTTTTGATCACGAAGCATCCCAAGATGTCATTCGACATCGAGTCTTGCATTCACTCTCGAAGTC